>CAXTWP010000325.1:0-3688 GCA_964247945.1 uncultured Acidobacteriaceae bacterium
GTCGAAGTAATGAGCACCCACATCGGCCGCCAGTTCATCACCGGCCGGAACATCATGATCGCCCGCGTCCTGCTCGCCAAAGACGCTCACGTCCCGCTCCACAGCCACCTCAACGAGCAGGTCGTCTATATACTTTCGGGAGCCCTCAGGTTCATCCTCGAAGGCCGGGAAGTCATCGTTCGCGCCGGCGAGGTTCTCTGCATCCCGCCCCATCTCCCGCACGAGGCCTTTGCCCTTGAAGACACAGTCGACCTCGACATCTTCAGCCCGCCCCGCCAAGACTGGATCGACGGCGACGACAGCTACCTGCGCGCCGCCCGGTCAAGGAATAAGGAGTTATGGACCTCGGCCTCAAAGATCGCGCCGTCATCGTCGCGGCAGCCCGCGCGGGCATAGCCCGCGCCGCCGCCGCCAAGTTCGCCGCTGAAGGCGCTCGCGTCGCCCTCTGCTCCCGCGACCCCGCCAAGCTGCTGCCCACGGCGGACCACATCCGCTCGACCTGCGGAACGCCGGTATTGGCAGAGGCGCTCGACGTGACCGACGAAGCCGCCATCCAGCAGTTCGTCGCCCACGTTGCCGCCGAGTTCGGCGCGGTCCATGTCGCCGTGCTGAACGCCGGTGGACCGCCCCCGCGCGGCTTCCTTGAGACCACGACAGCCGAGTGGCACGCCGCCGTCGACCTCAACCTCATGAGCTCCGTCCACCTCGCCCGCGCGGTCCTCCCGTATATGCAGCAGCAGCACTGGGGCCGTATCGTCGCCATCACCTCCGTCTCCATTCGCCAGCCGGTCGGCGACCTGATCTACTCGAATACCGTCCGCGCGGGAGTGCTTGGGCTGCTTAAGACGTTATCGAACGAGTTCGGTAAGGATGGCATTACCGTTAACAATGTCGCGCCCGGCTACACCGCCACAGCCCGGCTACAGCAGCTGATCGCCAAACGCGCTTCCGCGCAAGGCACCTCCGAGGAGGCGTACGCGGCCACGCTCAGCGCCGACGCCGCGCTTCGCCGGCTCGGGCAGGCGGACGAGGTCGCCGACGCGATCCTCTTCCTTGCGAGCGAACGGGCCGCGTACATTACCGGCCAGACCCTGCTGGTCGATGGCGGCCTCTATAAAGGCCTGTAGACAGGCTGCGTCTTTCCACTTTTCCACCTCTGCTGAGCCTTGCCCGTCCTTGCATTGAAGGCCTACTGTCACTCAAGGGCAGATTTTCTATAAAGCGGGCCAACCCGTTCCGTTCTGGCTTTTTGGGTGATCTCCACAGATAACACAACCTGTAGTGCTTTATACTTGACATACGCTATAGAGGCCGGTAGCGTCACGGATGCAAGCCTCACGATCGAGATGCTTCCGTGAGCCGGAACCCCTATTTCCCATACTCCTTTCCGATTCCGCAGCCGGGCTGCGTCCGGAGCGAGAGCCGAACCCCCGTCGCGCCAAACGCGTGGCATCGAACTTTGTTTCACCCTCAAGAAGGAGCCTCACTCATGTCGTCGAATGCCGCCGCCACTCTCTCTCAGCCCTCCTCGTCCATGGCCGACACCGCCAAAGGCCTCAGCTTTGGCCGTCACTTCACCAGGCCCGGCGTCAGCCCATACGACGAGATCACCTGGGAGCGCCGCGACGCCGTTATCCAGGATTGGAAGGGCAAGCTCATCTTCGAGCAGAAGAATGTCGAGGTCCCGGCGGACTGGTCCGTAACCGCGACCAATATCGTCGCCTCGAAGTACCTCCACGGCCTGAATGGCACCCCAGAGCGCGAGGATGGCGTCCGCGCCCTGATCACCCGCGTCGCTGAGTCGATCCGCGACTGGGGCCTCCGCGACGGCTACTTCGCCACGTCCGCCGACGCCGACACCTTCTACGCCGAGCTCGCGCACCTGCTGCTCAACCAGAAGGTCGCCTTCAACTCCCCCGTCTGGTTCAACGTGGGCTGCGACCGGCTGGAGCCGAACTCCGACGCCCAGAACTGGCACTGGAATCCCCACACCTGCGCGGTCGAGTTCTCCGTCACAGGCTACTCGAAGCCGCAATGCTCGGCCTGCTTCATCAACTCCGTGCAGGATTCGCTGGACTCCATCCTGACCCTGGCCAAGACCGAGGGCATGCTCTTCAAGTGGGGCTCGGGCGCGGGCTCCAACCTCTCCACCATCCGCGGATCGATGGAGACGCTAAGCGGCGGCGGCACCGCCTCCGGCCCGCTCTCCTTCATGCGCGGCTTCGACGCCTTCGCCGGCGTCATCAAGTCGGGCGGCAAGACGCGCCGCGCCGCCAAGATGGTCGTCCTCAACATCGACCATCCGGACATCGAGGACTTCATCCAGTGCAAGGTGAAGGAGGAAGAAAAAGCCTGGCACCTCGTCCAGGCGGGCTACGATGGCTCTGGCCCCGACTCCGAAGCCTACTCCTCCATCTTCTTCCAGAACGCCAACAACTCCGTTCGTGTCACCGACGAGTTCATGCAGGCGGTCGACGCCGACGCCACCTTCACCACCCGCACCGTCAAGGGCAAGCTCCCCGTCAAGGAGTACAAAGCCCGCGACCTGATGCACACCCTCGCCGAAGCCACCTGGCAGTGCGGCGACCCCGGCATGCAGTACGACACCACCATCAACAAGTGGCACACCTCGAAGAACACCGCCCGGATCAACGCCTCCAACCCCTGCTCCGAGTACATGTTCCTCGACGACTCCGCCTGCAACCTCGCCAGCTTCAATCTGCTCAAGTTCCTCACCCCCGGCGGCCAGTTCGACATCGCCAGCTACCGCCACGCCATCGCCATCGTCACCACCGCGATGGAGATCATCGTCGACTCCGCCGGTTACCCGACCGAGATGATCGCCAAGAACTCGCACGACTACCGTCCGCTCGGCCTCGGCTACGCCAACCTCGGCGCGCTCCTGATGGCCTTCGGCCTCCCCTATGACTCCGACGCCGGCCGCGACTTCGCCGGTACCCTCACCGCCATCCTCTGCGGCGACGCCTACTGGCAGTCCGCCCGCATCGCCGAGACCTGCGCCCCCCTCGGCGCAGCCACCACGCTCACCAAATCGGCCGAAGGCGGATCGGTGTGGGGCGGAGCCTGCCCCGGCTTCTACATCAACCGCGAACCCTTCCTGGACGTCATCCGGATGCACCGCGCCGAGGTCAACCACATCGGTAAATCACGCACCAGCGCCGAACCCTTCGTCGTCCCCGCCCTTACCGAACTGATCGCCGCCTCCAAGCACGCCTGGGACGGCGCGCTCGCCCACGGCGAAAAGCACGGCTTCCGCAACTCTCAGGTCACCGTCCTCGCCCCCACCGGCACCATCGGCTTCATGATGGACTGCGACACCACCGGCATCGAGCCCGACCTCGCCCTCGTCAAGTACAAAAAGCTCGTCGGCGGCGGCATGATCAAGATCGTCAACAACACCGTCCCTTCCGCCCTCACCAAACTCGGCTATGACGAAGCCCAGATCAACGCCATCGTCGACTACATCGACGCCACCGGCACCATCGAGGGCGCGCCCGGCATCAAGCCCGAGCACCTCGCCGTCTTCGATTGCTCCTTCAAGCCCGCCAAGGGCACCCGCTCCATTCACTACATGGGCCACATCAAGATGATGGCCGCCGCCCAGCCCTTTCTCTCCGGTGCCATCTCCAAGACCGTCAATCTCCCCCAGGATTGCACCGTCCAGGAC
>CAXTWP010000326.1:0-3682 GCA_964247945.1 uncultured Acidobacteriaceae bacterium
GCGTAGTAGCGAGTGATGTCGGCTTTCAGGCCCGGCGGAATAGGATTCTGGGGAGCGCTTGTCAGTGTGTGGATGAGTTTGGCGTACGTGCTGTCGGTGAGTGGATAGCCGCCGGGCTGGACGGGCGCGCCGGTGTCGAGGTCTTTGTCGGTGAGCTGGTATCCGCCCGCTCCCATTCGTGCTATCTGTCGCCTCAATTCGAGGATGGAAGCGTTTACGCTGCGGACGTAGTCGTCTTCGGCGGCGGCGGTAGGGCCTTTGACGGCCAGGACCTTGAGGGCACCGGCCTTGGGCAGGATGAAGATGAGGGCGGCGAGCGAGTAGGTGCCGATGCCGGCTTTCTTGCGGTACTGGTTCCAACCGTTTTCGAAGTCGGCCTGGGCGAGTTCCTGCTTGAGCAGGTCGAGGCCGGGGCCGGGGGTGTCGTCTGGCATGGAGCGGCGGTGGAGGACAGTCTCGGCGTAGGCGACGCGGGGCAGGAGGCGGCGGACGGCGAAGCGATAGCCGCGCAGGGTAAGGCGGTTGGGGCGGGAGCCGTAGTTTGCGCCGAGGCCGTAGGTTTCGGCGTAGGCGGTGGCGAGCTGGCGGGTGGGAACGGCGATGCCGATGTGCTTAAGGTAGGCGGAAGGGGCGAAGCGATGGTGGGCGATCTCGTCGATGTCGAAGGCGAACTCGACCTGGACGTGAGCGTGGGGGTTTTCGGCGTAGTTGACGGAGGGGCCGAACTTGCGCTCGAGTTTGGGGAACTCGAGGGCGACGGCGCGGTTGGTGGCGCGGGGATGGCCGATCGTGTCGCCGACGTAGTGGGAGAGCGCGCCGATGGCGAAGGCGAGCTCGTCGGCGTTGCGGGCGTTGCGGAAGAGGGCGGCGATGAAGTCTCCGGCGCGGACGTAGTGGGTGAGGTCGGAGAAGAACATGTTGCCGGCGGGGTAGTAGCCGAGGTCCTGGATGGCGCAGCCGCCGTAGGCATAGGCGTGGGCTTCGAGGAGCTGAGGCTCGGTGAGACTGGGATAGCGGCTGAGGAGAAGGGGGCGGATGGAGCTCTTCCAGGTGAGGTCGATGAGCTGCTCGTGGGTGAGGACGGAGTAAGGAAGTGCCGGATGAGCGAGAGGAAGGAGGATGAGAAGGGTGAGAAGACGGAAGGGTGTTTTCATTTTCGGTACTGGTTTACTTTATCGTCCGGCGCGTAGAAAACCCCACCCTGAGGACGATGATGCTGTCGTCAGGGTGGGGACTTGGGTACTTCGTTTCCTAACGTGACCCTATATCTCGGGAGTCGAGACAGGGGGCACCGACCTTAGGTGTGCGACTCGTCGGAGAAGAGCATGAGAGAACGGCCGCCGACGATCACTTTTTCAGGGGCGGGCTTGTTGACGAAGGGATTGTCGATGTTTTCTGTATCGATGACCTGGCAGCAGGGCTTGCCGGCGGGCGAGTCCGGCAGCGTGAACTCAACGCCGTCGGCTGCCGCGTTGACGACGATGAAGAAGCTGTCGTCGCGCACGGGCACGCCTTCTTCGTCGGTGACCTGGAGGGTCTGGCCGTTGAGCAGGACGCCGACGGAACGGTTCCATTCCGTGTTCCAAACCTCGTCGGGGACCTCGTTGCCGTCGGTGGAGAACCAGGCGATGTCGCGTTCGATGATGCTCTTGCCCAGTTTGCGGATCTCGCGGTCCTGGAAGAACTTGCGCCGGTGCAGGTTCGGGTGCTCCAGGCGGAAGTGGATGAGTTTGCTGGTGAAGTCCAGCAGACGCTTCCGCGGCTCGTCCAGGTCCCAGTCGTACCAGGTAAGTTCGTTGTCCTGGCAGTAGCAGTTGTTGTTGCCGCGCTGGGAGCGGGCGACCTCGTCGCCGCCGGCGATCATGGGTACACCCTGCGAGAGCAGGAGCGTGGCGAGGAAGTTGCGCGTCTGGCGCTCGCGGAGGTTGTTGATGACGGGATCGTCGGTGGGGCCTTCGGCGCCCATGTTCCAGGAATCGTTGTCGTTGGCACCGTCGTTGTTGTCGTCGTCGTTGGCCTCGTTATGCTTTTCGTTGTAGCTGACCAGATCGTCGAGGGTGAAGCCGTCGTGGGCGGTGATGAAGTTGATGCTGGCGTATGGCTTGCGGCCGTCGAACTGATAGAGGTCAGAGGAGCCGGTGAGCCGGTTGGCGAAGTCCGAGAGCATGCCGGCGTCGCCTTTCCAGAAGCGGCGGACGGTATCGCGGTACTTACCGTTCCACTCCGCCCAGAGAACGGGAAAGTTGCCGACCTGATAGCCGCCTTCGCCCACGTCCCACGGTTCGGCGATGAGCTTGATGTCGGCGAGGACGGGGTCCTGGTGGATGGTGTCGAAGAAGCTGGAGAGCTTGGAGACATCGTGCAGCTCGCGGGCGAGGGTAGAGGCGAGATCGAAGCGGAAGCCGTCGACATGCATCTCGGTAACCCAGTAGCGGAGCGAGTCCATGATCATCTTGAGGACCTGCGGGTTGCGGACGTTGAGGGTGTTGCCGGTGCCGGTGTAGTCCATGTAGTGGCGCTCGTCGCCTTCCATGAGCCGGTAGTAGGTGGTGTTGCAGACGCCCTTCCAGCTGAGGCTGGGGCCTTTTTCGTTGCCCTCGCAGGTGTGGTTGTAGACCACGTCGAGGATGACTTCGATGCCGGCCGCGTGGAGACATTTGACCATCTGCTTGAACTCGTTGACCTGGCCGCCGCGCTCGCCGGAGGAGCTGTAGCGGGCCATGGGCGCGAAGTAGCCGAGGGTGTTGTAGCCCCAGTAGTCGACGAGGTCCTTGTCGACGAGGTGGCCTTCGTCGATGAAGTGGTGGATGGGGAGGAGCTCGATGGCGGTGACGCCGAGCTTTTTGAAGTAGTCGATGCTGGACTGGTGGGCGAGACCGGCATAGGTGCCGCGGAGGTTTTCCGGAATAGCGGGGTTGCGGACGCTGAAGCCCTTGACGTGACATTCGTAGATGACGGAGTCGGCGAGCGGGATGTCGGGGAGGCAGTCAGTGCCCCAGTCGAAGCCGTCGCCGATGACGACGGAGCGAGGGACCCCGGCGGCGGAGTCCTGGTCGTCGAAGTTGAGGTCGTCGCCGGAGTTGACGTCGTAGGCGTAGATGGGGGCCTTGTAGTCGACCTGGCCGGCGATCGCTTTCGCGTAGGGGTCGAGCAGGAGCTTGTTGTAGTTGAAGCGGTGACCTTTTTCCGGCTCCCACGGACCGTCGACGCGGAAGCCGTAGAGCTGGCCCGGTTTGATGTCGCGGATGAGGCCGTGCCAGACAAAGGCGGTGCGCTCGCGCAGGGTGACGCAGTCGGTCTGATTGCCCTGATCGTCGAAGAGGCAGAGATCGACCTTGGTGGCGCCCTCGGAGAAGAGGGCGAAGTTAACGCCTTTGGCGTACACGGTTGCGCCGAGCGGGTAGGGGCGTCCTGGGAGAAGGGTGCGGTTCATATGCCGTAGGATGCAGGATGAAAAGGGGCGTTGTGCGGGTGTTTTGAATGGATGAACGTTGACGGGCAAGCCGGAAGTCTCTAGGTTCGTGATACGCAGGTTGAGTTTACTGTCGAGCAGGAGACACGTCTGGCGAATCTGGCCGGTCATCATGGTCAAGAGGCGAGCCAGTTGGTGCGCGAAGCCGCACTTCGATTGTTGCGCGAGCAGGAGTTATTTCTGCAAGCTGTCGACGAAGGTATTGCGTCC
>CAXTWP010000327.1:0-3092 GCA_964247945.1 uncultured Acidobacteriaceae bacterium
GTTTACTACTCCAGCCACGCTCCCGGCGCGGTCGTCCTCGCCGACGACTCCGGCCTCGAAGTCGACGCCCTCCGCGGCGCGCCCGGCGTCCGCTCCGCCCGCTACGCCGACGATAGGCGCTTCGCCACTGCGGCCGGCACATCGACCGACGACCGCAACAATCTTTGCCTGCTGGCCGCGCTCGCGGCGGTGCCCGTCGACGGACGCCAGGCCCGCTACCGCTGCTTCCTTGCCGCCGCTCAGGATGGCGTTGTGCTCCAGACCGCGCAGGGCACGGTCGAAGGCCAGATCCTAATCGACCCGCGCGGCACAGGAGGCTTCGGCTACGATCCCCTCTTCTTCCTTCCGTCGCACGGAAGGACCATGGCCGAGATCGACATCGCCGAACGCCTCCGCTGTAGCCACCGCGCACAGGCTCTGCGCGCGCTGCTTCCCGATCTGGGTTTCCACCCGGCGCGCGACATCGCACAGAACTTCCGTTTATCGCACAACTGGGCACGGATTTCTTGACGGCTGTTGAACGGCGGCGGAATAATCGATAAGTTGCGGTCGCGCACCGTCCGGCCCGACCCCGAGGAGTCTCCATGGCCACCGCCGCTCCGCCCGCACCCGTCTCCGCTCCGCCACTACGAGGCGTCAAGCCTCTCCGCGCGGGCGAGGGCCACTCCTTCCTGCTCCGCCGCCTTCATTCCCTCTCCGGCATCGTGCCCATCGGGGCGTTTCTGGTCGAGCACATCCTCTCGAACTTCGAGGCCCTCAACGGCCCGCTCGCCTACGCCCAGCAGGTCAAGTTCCTTAACGGCCTGCCGCTCGTCCGCGTGCTGGAATGGGCCTTCATCTTCCTTCCGCTCGCCTACCACGCCGGCTATGGCCTCTTCATCGCCCTGCGCGGCCGGGCCAGCGTCAACGTCTATCCCTGGGCCGGCAACTGGATGTACGTCATGCAGCGCGTCACCGGCTTGATCGCCCTCGCCTACATCGTCCAGCACGTCTGGCGGCAGCGCTTCTCCGGCGTCTCCCTGCCCGAGCACCCCGGCGCGGCCTTCCACAAGGTCCAGGTTGAGCTTTCGAACCCCTGGATGCTCGCCATCTACGTCATTGCCATGGTCGCGACCACCTGGCACTTCGCCTACGGCATCTGGCTCTTCGCCGCCAAGTGGGGCATCACCCCCGGCGACCGCGCGCGCCGCCGCTCCGGCTACGTCTGCACAGCGGTCGGCGTCGTCCTCTGCGGCTTTGGGCTGGCGGGCATCTACGCCTTCGTCGGGCCGAAGTACCGCAACGCTCCGGCGGATGTCATGCCCGCGCAGCCCGCCGGAGTCACGCTGCCCGCGCCGAGTGTGCCTCCGCCGAACTCGACAAATCCGAGTCAGCCGGGAAGCTTACAGTGATCGTCAAAACTCCAGTAGTGCGTTTCGGAATACTTCTTTGTCTAGTTGGCGTCCTCGCTTGCGAGTGGTTGCGCATGGGTGTGCTGAAGAAGTTCGCTCAACAGAGCGACGGAAGCAGTTCGTCGATTCTCTGGAATGGATCGCGGGAGCGTAGAGCGTACGAGACCCTACCTGAAGTACCTCTGCGTCAGCGCGTCAACCTACTCCGGGCCGGGCGATGGGCCTTTCTTGCTCCAATAGCTATAGCTTCATTATTAGATTTGCTGACGAACTGATTAAGGCAGGAACGAACATGGCAGCAGCAACTCCACGCATCATCGTAGTCGGCGGCGGCCTCGCCGGTCTCGCCTCGGTCATCAAGATCGCCGAGGCTGGCGGCACGGTCGACCTCTTCTCCATCGTGCCCGTCAAGCGCTCGCACTCCGTCTGCGCCCAGGGCGGCATCAACGCGGCCAAGAACCTCAAGGGCGAGGGTGACGACGTCCACAAGCACTTCGACGACACCGTCTACGGCGGCGACTTCCTCGCCAACCAGACCCCGGTCAAGAACATGACCGCGCAAGGCCCCGCCATCATCGACCTGCTCGACCGCATGGGCGTCCCGTTCAACCGGACGCCGGAGGGCCTGCTCGACTTCCGCCGCTTCGGAGGAACGCTCTACCACCGGACGGCCTTTGCGGGCGCAACGACGGGGCAACAGCTGCTCTACGCGCTCGACGAGCAGGTCCGCCGCTACGAGTCCGAGGGCAAGGTCACCAAGTACGAGGGCTGGGAGTTCCTCTCCGCCGTGCTCGACGGCAAGGGCGCGTGCCGCGGCATCTCCGCCCTCGACCTCCGCTCCATGGAAACCCGCACCTTCCCCGCCGACGCCATCATCATGTGCACGGGCGGCATCGGAGCCATCTTCGGAAAGTCAACCAATTCAGTGGTTTGCACCGGGTCAGCTCAAGCGGCGCTTTACCAGCAGGGCGCGTACTACGCCAACGGCGAGTTCATCCAGGTCCACCCCACCGCCATCCCCGGCGAAGACAAGCTCCGCCTGATGTCCGAATCCGCCCGCGGCGAGGGCGGGCGGGTCTGGGTACCGAAAAATAAACAAGAAACGCGCGTAGCGCGCAGCATTCCGGAAACAGACCGCTTCTACTTCCTCGAAGAGTGGTACCCCAAGTACGGCAACCTCGTCCCCCGTGACATCGCTACGCGCGCCATCCACCGCGTCGTGTACGAGCTGGGCATGGGTATCGAGGGCCAGCCGATGGTCTATCTCGACCTCACCCACATCGACCGGGCCACGCTCAACCGCAAGCTCGAAGGCATCTTGGAGATTTATGAAAAATTCGTGGGAGATGACCCGCGCGAGGTGCCGATGAAGATCTTTCCCGGGATGCACTACACCATGGGCGGCCTCTGGGTGGACTTCAATCAGATGACCAACATCCCCGGCATCTATGCCGCAGGTGAGGCCGACTACTCGATCCACGGGGCCAACCGCCTGGGCGCAAACTCGCTGCTCAGCTGCATCTACGGCGGCTTCGTCGCCGGCCCGCACGCCATGCAGTACGCCAAGAGTCTGCCTCCGATGGTGGGCGACGGTGGCCACGCCGCCGAAAAGCAGCGCCAGATCGAAGCCAACTCCCTGCTGCTCAACAACAAGGGCACGGAGAACCCGTTCCGCCTGTGGCGCGAGCTCGGTGACACCAT
>CAXTWP010000327.1:3102-3661 GCA_964247945.1 uncultured Acidobacteriaceae bacterium
CGCCACGCCACCATCATCCGCTACAACAACGGCCTGGCCGAGGCCGACCAGAAGATCGTCGAGCTGCTCGAGCGCTTCCGGAACGTCAACCTGGCCGACAAGAGCCAGTGGGCCAACACCAGCTTTGCCTTCGCCCGCCAGCTTTACAACATGCTCCACCTCGCCCGCGTGGTCGTGGGGGGCGCGGCGCAGCGAAACGAGAGCCGTGGCGCGCACTACAAACCCGATTTCCCGGAGCGCAACGACGAGCAGTACCTCCGGACCACCAAGGCGTTCTTCGACGACGGCGCGCCCCGCATCGAGTGGGAAGAGGTCGACACCTCCTTCATCGAGCCGCGCGTCCGCAAGTACGACGCCGCAGCGTAGTGCACGGGCTTGAGGCATTTGGAGGGACGGAAACCCCGGAGCGGCGTCCACGCCATCTCACAGGGCTATGGCCACTGACCACCTCAAACCCTACCTCTACACCTTCGCCGTGGTCGTCTTCATCGGCGTCATGATCTACATGTTCCTCTACACCACACGTTCCAAGAAGATGCAGGACAAGATCGAAGGGAAC
>CAXTWP010000328.1:0-1047 GCA_964247945.1 uncultured Acidobacteriaceae bacterium
GGCGAGGTGGGGAAGCGTTGGATGAGGGCGCGGAACTCGCGGACAGCGGCGTCATTCTGCTTCAGCGCCATGAACGCTTCGCCCTTGTGCAGGCGGGCCGTGGGGACCTTGTTCGACGCAGGGAAGTGCTGGAGGACCATGTCGTAGTCCTTGGTGGCCTCGTCGTATTTGGCGGCGCGGTAGTCGATCTCGCCCAGGTAATAGAAGGAGTTGCCGGAGAGCGGGGCGTCGGGGTAGAAGCGGATGACGTCGGCGAACTCCCCGGCGGCGAGGGAGTACTTGGCGGCCATGTAGTCGCCGAGCGCGGACTTGTAAAGGTCGTCGGCGGGCGGAGCGGCGGCACCGGACGCTGGAGCGGGAGCGTAACTCTGTGGGGCCGGCGAGGCGGAGGAATCCATCGCCAAGCCGGCAGAGGGTTTGCCGCGGCGGCCCGCGGACGCGGTCGGCGGGATGCCGGTAGGTGACGAGGGCGGCAGGCTGGTGGGAGCGGTTGCGGGGAGTGCGGCGTCCGGCTGCGTGCTGCTCGACGGCATGGCGTTTGCCGGCGCGCCGGCGGGGAGCGACTGCTGCTGGTTCTGGATGTCCTGGGTCAGTTTTTCGAGCCGCGCGAGCCGGGTCTTCATCTCGTCGAGCGAGTCGTTGAGGGACTGGATCTGGCCGGAGAGCTGGTCGAGCTTGCCGCCCTGGGCCTCGTTCTGGGTCTGGAGACTGCGGGCGACCGTCTCCATGGTAGCGGACATTTTGTTGACGGAGTCAGCGTTCTGCTGGACGAGGTCCTTGACGACGCCCATGCGCTCGTCGTTCGACTGCTGGAGGCGGGCGACGGCGTCCTGGAGGGCCTGGACCTGGGTCTGTAGCTGAACCATCTCTTTCGAGACGGCGAAGGCCGGGGTGGCGAGGAGCGTTGGAATCAGGAGGAAGAGGGCAACGCGGAGGTGTTTGGATCGGCTGTTCATAGGATCTCCGGTGGGTCGGAAGAGAGCGTTTCGCTTACGCGAATGACCCACCCTTTACGATACGACTGTAAAGGATGGGCCACCCGAGGGC
>CAXTWP010000328.1:1057-3633 GCA_964247945.1 uncultured Acidobacteriaceae bacterium
GACGGGTTTAGCGGTCGAGCGAGAACTGGGCGCGGCGGTTCTTCTGGTAACAGCTCTCGTCCTGCTCGGCGCAGAATTGCTTTTCCTTACCGTAGCTGACGACGCGGAGGCGGCTGGCGGGGACGCCGGCGTTGGTGAGGGCCTGCTTGGCGGCGTTGGCGCGGTTTTCGCCGAGGGCGAGGTTGTATTCGGCCGAGCCGCGCTCGTCGCAGTAGCCACCGATGATGACCTTGATGTTCGGGTGGGCGGAGAGATACGTGGCGGCGCGGGAGGCGCTGCTCTGGGCGGTCTCGTCGAGCTCGTAGCTGTCGTAGCCGAAGAAGATGTCCTGGACGTTCTGGTGGAAGGCCTCTTCGCTGCCCATGTCGCCGTTGGCGTTGGCGGTGTCGGCGGTGGGGATGGTGGGCGCTACGGGGACGCGGACGGTGACGCGGACGTTGGCCTCGGTGGTCCCGCCGGGGCCTTTGGCGGTGAGGTGGAAGTTGGTGGAGTTGGCGGGGGAGACGGTCTGGGTACCATTGACGTTGACCGAGCCGATGCCGTCGATGGTGACGCTGTCGGCGTCCTTGCTGCGCCAGTTAAGGACGACCGACTGGCCGAGATCGATGGCGAGCGGGTCGGCGGTGATGACGGCGGTGGGCGCGGGGCCGGAGGTGCTGGAGGGCGCGCCGGCCATGGTGCCGATGTTGGAGTCGATGCCTTTCTTGTGGCAGCCGGCAACGGCAAAGAGCAGAGCGGCGGCAGACAAGGTGAGAGAGTTGCGAAGTGCAGTCGGTTTCGAGTTCATGTAGCGTTCTCCTGAGAATCTTTGAGCGGCGTTTTACGCGCTACTTCCAGCTCCAGTTTGGCATGTCGCCGCCCGCGCCGGTCAGGGGGTGGCGGCCGGTGCCGTCGGCGAGCATGGACCAGATGCGGGTGTCGCTGGGGCGGCCGCTGGCCGAGTTGGCGTAGACGATGTGGCGGCCGTCGGGCGACCAGGACGGGAAGTCGCAGCGGCCGCCGGCGTGGGTGAGCGGAATCCATCGCTTGGTGGCGATCTCCATCACGTAGATGTCCTGGCCGCCGGGCGCGCCGGGGCCATACTTGCGGTCCCAGGCGAAGGCAAGGAACTGGCCGTTAGGGGACCACGAGGGCGAGGTGGCGTAGCCGCCGTCGGTCATACGCTGGACGCCGGAGCCGTCGGTTTCCATAATGTAGAGCTGTGGAAGGCCGGTCCGGCCGCTGATCCAGGCGATCTGCGCCCCAGTCTTGGGGTTGTAGGTTGGGGAGACGTCGGGGCCTTTGAAGCTGGTGACGCGGCGGGCGAGCGAACCATTGGTGTCAGCGATCCAGATCTCGGGGTCGCCCGAGCGCGAGGAGGAGAAGGCCAACTCGCGGCCGCTGGGTGCCCAGGCGGGGGAGAGGTTGGTGCCGCCGGTGGAGGGGAAGGCCACGTCGCGGCCCAGCAGGAGGGAGTACATCTTGACCTGGAAGCCGTATTTGCCGAGCGAGGAGTAAGCGAGGCGGGAGTTGTCGGGCGAGACGCGGGGGGAGAGCGAGACGGTGCCGCCGTGGGTGATGGGGTGCTGGTTTGCACCGTCGTAGTCCATCGACCAGATCTCCTTGTTGCCGCCTGCGATGTGCACGTAGAAGATCTTCGTCTCGGCGATGCCGGAGACGCCGCCGCCAAGCCGGAAGATGATCTCGTCGGCGAATCGGTGAGCGATCTGGCGGGCGGAGTTTTCGCTCGGCTCTTCGGTGTACTGCTTGGCGAGGACCTGGGGGTACTGGGCGTTTTTGGCGTCGAAGAGATACCCGGCGACGACGAGCTTGCCGTTCTGCACGCTGAGGGAGACGAAGGCTACCATGGCTGCTGAGGCGGGGGCGGCGGACCACTGCGGGAGGCTGATCTCGGACGGGCCGCCGGGAGTGCTCTGCGGGGCGAGCGACTTAGAGACGATGTCGAAGATGCCGGCATTGGCCAGGTCGGCGTAGAGGGTGGCGTCGAAGGTGCGCTTGTCGGGGTCAGTCTGAGGGTCCGTGGAGCCGGGTTTGAAGTCGGCGACGGCGATGCGGATGCGCTCTGCGCCGGAGGAGGTCTCGGTCTTGAACGAATCCTGTGCTGCGAGCGGCAGGGCGGCGCAGAGGGTTAGTAGGGCCGCGAAAAGTAAGGGGTAAGGGCGTGCGCAAGCGGAAGGAGTTGAGGCCAGACGTTTCATTCTCTCTTATGGTAGATGCAAAGCGAGGGTGTGGGAGGCTGCGGAGAGTACCGAAACCAGTACATCGGCTACGGAAGTTTGTAGTCGAAGGAGTATTCGACGGTGATGTGGTCGCCGGCGGGGAGCGGGCCGAAGCCGTCTACCCTTTGAACCGCACGAAGCGCGGAGAGGTCGAGTGAGGGCGAACTGCTGCGGGCGGAGACGCGCGGGTTGGAGGGGGTGCCGGAGCGGTCGATTTCGAAGACGATGGTGACGCGCTTGCCGTTGGAGGCGCGGGGGTCGGCCTCCTGCGTGAACCACTGCTCGGCGACCTTGCGGTTGACGATGTTGATGTAGTAGGCGAAGCGGGCGCCGAAGGTCTTGTCTTCGACGTTGACG
>CAXTWP010000329.1:0-2122 GCA_964247945.1 uncultured Acidobacteriaceae bacterium
GTGGGAAAGTGGGACGGGTGTGAGGGTTGGCCGGACACGCTGGGCGCTACGGTTTCGGGTGCCTGCCGATACGAAGAGTACTAAGACTTCTTAAGTAAGAGAAGAGAAACTACTCGTAGTCGTAGTCGTTGTGGGTGGGAAAGTGGATTTCTTAGGGAACCCTCATAGAGGGAGGGAGTTACAGCGGGTGCGGTTTTTCTAAATCTTAGGGGATGCTAAGGGAGAGTCGCGGATTGCGAGGGCGGAGTCGAGGGTCTGGTTACGTGTTCTCCCACTTCTGCACACGGCTTCGGGACGAGATGTAAGAAGAGAGGGCCTGAAACGTAGAAAAGAGGGATAAAGAATGTTCCATCAATGAGATAGCGGGAGACGGTTTGTCACAGCGGGTGGGGGTGCCGAAGGATAAATGGGATTTATATGTCGGGCCTTCAGCCCTACCCCCATGGAGCTAAGCCCACCTAGGCCCTTCGGCCTAGGCTGGTATGGGACGCGCCTTTGGCGCTCCAGCCAAAAAGCAAGAGGCGCGGTCAGGCGGTGGCTTCGGCGTTGTGGCGGATGGCGGCTTTGACGTTTTCGACGGCTTCACCCTTGAAGTGGGTGAGGTTGTGGACCTCGGCGGCGTGTTGTTCGATGACGGGGAGCATCTCGTCTTCGCTGGAGCCTTCGAGGTGCCACTCGCAGTCGTAGCCTACGTCTTTGCAGTGGAACTGTTTTTCGGCGGGCATGGCGTTCTCCGGCGGTGCGGGTTAGAGGGCTTCCTTGATCTCGATGCCGAGCGAGCCGATGGGGTTGGTGACGACGTTGGTGGCGATGGTCGAGAGCGACTCGCCGCGGCGGAACATGAGGTAGGCGGCGGCGAGGCCGGAGAAGATAGTGGTCCAGAAGAAGAGGCGTTTCATGGGGGTGTGTCCTTTCGGAGTTCTCCCGGTGGGGAGGGATGCCTGGTTGCTTGGATGCAGGCACGGGGAAGGGGTTGGCGCGGTGTGGTTGGCGGCTACCTGGAGAGCTTGCCGCGGTAGCGGAGGCTGGCGGTGTTGCGTTCGGTGAGGACGGGAAGGCCCTGGGCGATGATCTGCTCGGCGCAGGCGATGGCGCGGGCGAGGGGATCGCCGGTGAGGTGGCGCTCGGCGGGGCGCGGGATGTGGTGGTGCCAGACGCCCCGAAAGCGTGGTCGAGGCAGATGCGCTTGAAGCAGTGGTCGAGGCGGATGGGCCAGTGGTGGAGCTGGCTTGGGTGGGGAGGGCTTGTTCGGTGAGGTGTTTGAAGTGGGCGATGGTCATGCGGGGCGATTGGCCACTGCGGGGTGGAAGTGGGTTGGTTAGTTCGATTGAAGTTGCCGAAAAGCGATTTTGGGGGAGATCGCATGCTGATGCTGTAATCAGACAATTAGTTTTAGAACGCCTGCGCCGACCCTGCCTGAATCGTCCAGCGGAAAATCCGCCCTCAAGTGACCACTAACATACCAAGGTCCGAAGATCGCTGTGAGAACCGGGTTGAGCGAGAACGGGATACCTTCCCGGCCCGAGTAATAGCTGCTCACTTCACGCCTGAGACAAAAGGAAGCCACCAGCCACAGAATCAGGAGTGACACATATAAAGCGTCCTCAACGCTCGACATCTTGCCATGCGAAGGGAATGACGCGAGAAAAGCTGGCACGAAAATTACCGACAACGCCAGATAGAGGAAGAGTGAAAGGGCAGACCTTCCCTTAGAAACGAGCCAAACGCCTAGGTAAATTCCGACGAGGGGAGCGATAAAAGAAAAAATTGAGGCGAGCCAGAAAAGGAGCACTCCCCAGCGAATCCGGGAGGTCCAAGGCAATCCATCCTGAACAAAGAAGCGGATGGGGCTTGAACTGCCGCCCATTGGGTGTTCGTTGATTCTCTTCATGGCTGCCTCTCTAGAACAATTCTAGAGTGCCTAGAGTCAACCTCGTGAAGAAGAGGTTTTTTGGGAATAGGAACAATGCAAACTGGCTACTATCGGAGGCAAAAGGCGAGAAGCGGATCCCTTCGGGAATGACAAACAAGAGGAGCAAGGGCGAGAGCAGATTGTATTGGGATGACAGACGAGAATGCAAAGGCAGAGCGGTCGTTTGCTGCCGCAAACGATAACCCACCC
>CAXTWP010000329.1:2197-3631 GCA_964247945.1 uncultured Acidobacteriaceae bacterium
GGAAATAGCTCGAATGATTTGTCACCCCTAGCAAAGACAAATGCGAGAAGCGGATTACCTTCGGGAATGACAAACAAGAAAAGCAAGTGCAACGACAAACGCAGGTCCTTCGACTTCGCTGCGCTTCACTCAGGATGACAGGGTGTTGAGGGTTATTGGCGGAGTTCGACTTCGGTGGCGCCTTGGCCGCCCTGGTTTTGGGCGGGTTCGGCGATGGTGGCTACGTGGGGGTGGGCGCGGAGGAGTTCGCGTAATGTCCGGCGGAGGATGCCCATGCCGGTGCCGTGGACGACGCGGATGCGGGGCAGGCCGGCGAGGAAGGCTCGGTCGAGGAAGCGTTCGACCTCGTCGGCGGCTTCGTCGGCGGTGCGGCCTATGACGTTGATTTCGGAGGGCATGTAGTCCGAGTCGGTCGGGGTGCTGGTCTGGATGGTGACGCCTCCGCGGCGGCGGGCGGCTTCGAGCGGGGTGACGGCGCGCACCGTTTCTACGGAGAGGATGTCGGTGCGGGGGACGCGGGACTTCATGGGGCCGATGGCGACTTCGAGGGTCTTGTCGTCGATGACGCGCTCGACTCTTGCTTGTCGGCCTAGGGATTTGAGGTGGACGAGGTCGCCGGGTTTGAGGTCGGGTGGGGCTTTGGGTTTGAGCGGGGTGCCGGGCTTGCCGGATGGGTCTGACTTGTCGGCGGGGGTGTTGTGGGCGACGCCGGTGGTGTCGCGGAGCTGGGTCTCGGTGTCGGCGATGAGGGACTGGAGCTTAGTTTCGAGTTCTTTGGTGCGGGCTTTTTGTTCCTGGCGGCCTTCGATTTCGAGGCGGGAGCGCTCGCGGTTGAGCGCGGCTTGCTCGGCGCGGAGGGCGAGGCGCTCGGCGGTGGCGGCGGTGAGCTGGTCGTGGAGCTGGTCTAAAAACGCGCCGATGTCGGCGGTCTGGGTGGTGAGCTGGGCGCGGGCGTTTTGAACGATCTCGGCGCTCATGCCGAGACGCGCGGCTATGTTGAGGCCGGCGGAGGCTCCGGGGACGCCGAGGCGGAGCTGGTAGGTGGGCGAGAGGGTGTCGGGGTCGAAGCCGACGGCGGCGTTGAGGACGCCGGGGCGGGTGCTGGCGTAGACCTTGAGCGAGGTGAGGTGGGTGGTGATGGCGCTCCAGCAGCCGAGCGCGAGGAAGTGGGCGGCGACGGCGACGGCGAGGGCGGCGCCTTCCTCAGGGTCGGTGGCGGAGCCTAGTTCGTCTAACAGGACCAACGAATTCGCGTCGGCGACGCGGGAGATGCGGTCGACGTTGACGACGTGTGCGGAGAAGGAGGAGAGATTGCGCTCGATGGACTGGGCGTCGCCGATGTCGGCATAGATGGCCGAGAAGAGGGGGAGTGTGGCGGATTCGGCGGGGACGGGGACACCGGACTGGGCCATGAGGGCAAGGAGACCCAGAGTC
>CAXTWP010000330.1:0-3622 GCA_964247945.1 uncultured Acidobacteriaceae bacterium
TCATCGACATAAATCAGGTCTTCGGGCGTGATCGAGCCGATGGTCTGAAGGTGAATAGGTAGTCCCGTCCTCCTGAGCGGAGCCATAAGGCTGAGCCACGAGCGATTCGCCTAACGTAAGCTAGTTCGATGACCGATCCCACCCCAAAATCGGCCCCTCGCACCTGCCTTTACCTCCTGCCGCTCGTCGCCTTGTTCGCCATCCTTCCCCTTATGGTCCGTGGCTGTTCCTGCGGCCACGACTTCGACTTTCACCTTCTCAGCTGGTTCGAAGCCGCCAGCCAGATCGCCCACGGCACCCTGCATCCGCACTGGGCGTTTACACCCGCCTGGAACGCCGGTGAGCCGCGCTTTGTCTTCTATCCGCCGCTCTCCTGGTTCCTCGGCGCGCTGCTCGGCATGATCCTTCCGTGGACGTGGACGCCCATCGTCTATACCTGGTTTGCCCTCACCGGCGCAGGATTCAGTTGTTACTACCTCCTGCGCGACTTTGCCCCAGTTCGCACCGCGCTCCTTTTCGCGGCCCTGTACACCGTCAATCCATACATGCTTTTTACCGCTTACGAGCGAACCGCCTACGCCGAACTGCTGTGCGCCGCCTGGCTCCCGCTGCTGCTTCACGGCATCCTGCGTGAGCGCGTCACCATCACCCGCATCGCAATCCCGCTTGCATTGGTCTGGCTCACGAACGCGCCCGCCGCCGTCCTCGCCACCTACTCGCTCGCTCTGCTTGCCGCCACCCGACTGTTTACCGTTGGCAACGATCAGCGTTCCACGTTCGCACTCACCACGCTCGGCGGAACGGTCCTCGGCCTCGGCCTCACCGGCTTCTACGTCATTCCCGCCGCCTACGAGCGCCGCTTCGTCGAGTCCTCCCTCGACCGCGCCCAAAGCGCGCTCATCACCACAAACTTCCTCTTCGGCCACACCGCCGACCCCGCACACGACGCCGTCCTTCACACTGCCTCGCTGCTCGCCATCGGGCTGCTCCTCGCGTCCGCAGCGGCTCTTCTGATTGCCTTCCTCCAGGAATGGGAAAGGGGACGGGTGCACAGGCGCGTTATGATTGCTCTCGCCTGCCTTACCGCCACCATCGCCTTCCTTCTAACTCCCCTTTCAACCCCCGTCTGGCTAAACGCACCTGAACTGGCTTTTCTCCAGTTCCCGTGGCGCTTCCTCGCCATCCTTACGCCCGCTTTGGCGCTTCTACTGGCGTTAGCATTCGGTGCGAAGCAGCTGAAGGGTCTCCAAGAAAGCCTTGCCACCACGGTCCTCGTCATCCTTTTCACGTTGACTGCCTTCCATGCGTTCTACCAACCCTGTGATGACGAAGACTCCCCTGCCGCCCGCTTGGCTCTGTTCCACTCTCCCCTCGGCACCGAAGGCACAGACGAGTACACCATCAGCGCCGCTGACGACGACGCCCTGGCGCATGCCAATCCACCCTTCTGGCTTGCCGAAGACCCCGACGCCCCCGCAGCCGCCAACGCCTCACCGGAAGGTCCACTCCGCCCGCCGGTGACCCTGACCTCGCCCACCGCACGGGCGCTCATCCTCAATCTCCGCGACTATCCAGCGTGGCGCGTCTTCCGCAATGGCAGCCTGGTCCCCACCCGCATGGAGCGTGAGGACGGCCTGATCGCCATACCCGTGCCCGCCGGTCAGTCGACTGTCACCCTCACCTACGCTCACACGCGGGATCAGACCGCCGGAGATTTCGTCACCGGCATCTCCCTCGCAGCCATGCTCTACCTCCTGTTCCGCCGCCGCAGGAGGTAATCATGGCCGTGGCCGCTGATTTATCATCGGCAGATACCATGCCGTCCACCGTACAAGACCTGCTCGTCTCCGGCGCAGCCCTTACCGACGCCGCGCTCGAGCGTATCCTGCCCGGCCCGGAGACCCCGCCTCACTCCCTCCACCGCGCCATGCGCCACAGCACCTTTGCCGGCGGCAAACGTCTCCGGCCCATCCTCTGTATCGAGGCCGCACGCATGGTAGCCGGCACCGAGACCCTGCCCGAGGGAATCGGCGATGTGGCCGCCGCCATCGAGATGCTGCACACCTACTCGCTGATCCACGATGACCTTCCCGCCCTCGACGACGACGTGCTGCGCCGCGGCGAACCCACCTGCCACGTCCTCTTCGGCGAGGCCATTGCTATCCTTGCGGGCGACGCCCTCCAGACCCTTGCCTTCCAGACTCTTGCCAACCTGCCGGCGTCCCCGCAGACTATCGTCGCCATCCTCCGCGAGGTAGCCGCCGCCGTAAGCACCGGCGTCGGTCATCTCGGCGACATAGATACCGGCTTACCTCCGGGCATGATCGGCGGCCAGGTCATGGACATCGAAGCCGAGCACCAAACTCCCACCGCCGCCTTGGTTGAGTCCATCCATCGCGCCAAAACCGGTGCCCTCATCACCGTCACCATCGTCGCAGGCGGCATTTACGGGCTAGGCAATAATGCCGGCGAAGACGCCATCACCCGCCTCCGCACCTTCGGCCAAACCGCCGGCCTCGCCTTCCAGATTGTGGACGACATCCTTGACGTGACCCAAAGCTCCGAGGAACTCGGCAAGACGGCCGGTAAGGATACCGCCAGCACCAAGGCCACCTGGCCCGCCGTCTACGGTATAGACCAGTCGATCCGCGACGCCGATCAGCTGATCGCCGATGCCTTCGCCGCTCTCGAACCCTTCGGCCCCGCAGCCGATCCTCTCAAGGCCCTCGCCCGTTATCTCACCACGCGCACCCACTAGCAGCAAACGGCGGAGCGGAGCAGCGCTCCTCCTCAGCCCGGCCACTCGAGATGAAGCCCGCACCCGATGCGGTATTCTGTACTCTTCGTGGACACCGCCCTTCCAACCGACGCCGGGCTCCAGACCCCTGTCATGCGGCAGTACTTCGCCGCCAAGGAGCAGTATCCCGACTGCCTGATGTTCTGCCGCATCGGCGACTTCTACGAGCTGTTCTACGACGACGCCGTGCTGGTAGCCCGCGAACTCCAGCTCACCTTGACCGCCCGCGACAAAGAGAAGAAGCAGCCCATGTGCGGCGTCCCGTACCATGCGGCCGAAATCTACCTCCAGCGCCTGCTCCGCAAGGGCTACCGCATCGCCCTCTGCGAGCAGATGGAAGACCCCAAGCTGACCAAGACCATCGTCCGGCGCGAGGTCACCCGCGTCCTCACTCCCGGCACGGCGATGGACCCCTCGCTCGGCGCGGAGCAGAGCAACTATCTCGCCGCCGTCGCCACAAACTCCAACTGCACGGCAGTTGCGGTGTTAGATCTCTCCACCGGCGAGTTCCGCGCCACCGAGTTCACAGGCTCCTCGGCCTGGCCGCTCGCCCTCGACGAGCTGAGCCGCCTTCGCCCCACCGAGCTCCTCTACGGAGCTGGCCTGCTTGGCGGGGTCAACCTGGCGGGCGAAGCGGAGAGGACGAGCACCCTCGACACGATCCGCACCAAGACGCCGCTGGACGAGTGGGTCTTCACCCCCGACTACGCCCTTCCGCTCCTTCGCACCCACCTCCGCGTTCACTCGCTCGACGGCATGGGATTGGCCGGACACGAGACCGCCGCCGTCGCCGCCGGGGCGCTGCTCCACTACGTCGCCAAAACG
>CAXTWP010000331.1:0-3583 GCA_964247945.1 uncultured Acidobacteriaceae bacterium
ATGGCGGCGGAGGCGGCGGGAACGAGCACATCCACGGCCTTCAGGAAGCGCCAGGTGAGCAGCGGCGCGGGTGCCGGAAGAACACGCGCGGAGACGGCGTTGCCGGACGCGGTAAAGCTGGTCTGATCGGCAAAGCTGTGGCCCGTTAGAGTGTGCAGGGTCTGGGCGGGAAGGAAGAGGCTGACATCGAGGTCGGCCAGCGGTGAAAGGGCCAGGCCGGCCGGGTCGCTGACGGCCACGCCACCCGGCGGAATCGTGATCGTGGGACTGCCGCCGAAGGTAAGCGCATTGGCCGTGAGCAGGGCGATCTCTGACGAGGGAACGTCCGGCTTCGCCGCGCTGATGGCGACATGGGCCGCGCCGATGACCAGCGGATCGGTGCCGAACTCGTTGCTCAGGGTGACGCGCACCAGCTTGCCGCCCAGCGAGACATGGACGGTCTCACGCAGCGTGATGTCGGTCACGGCCATGCCTTCGTCGTTGGGAACCGCGACGGACGCGGTCGACCAGGTGCCGACCCAATGGTCCGGCAGGGGCTTTTTGGCGTGAGCGGTGGCGGAGAGCGCGCCCTCGACGATGGACGCAAGGAGTAACGCGCGGGCGGTGCGGAGAAGGAACGTCATGGAAGGTCCTTGAAAGAAGATGTGCTTGATCCACGGTGGGGACGACCCCCTATGGTATCGCGGCGCGTTTCTCAGCGGCACTCTCGATCACGTATAGTGACCATGCCGACAGAGCGCGCCGGTTTGCCGGGGCGCGCAGCAAGCGCAATGCGGAACAAGGACTGCTGACGATGAAACGGTTACGGAGTATGCTGCTTGCCATGACTACTTTGAGTTCCGCCTTTACGGCGCAAGGCGCGGTGACAAAGGTCCCGTTCGGCGCTGCGCCGGACGGCACGGCTGTTGACCTTTACACGCTGAAGAGCGACGCGGTCGAGGCCCGCATCATGACCTACGGGGCCATCGTTGTTTCGATAAAAGCCGCCGATAAGGCCGGCAAGATGGACGACGTGGTACTGGGCTACGACTCCGTGGCGGGGTACGTGGGCGATGGCAAGACCTACTTTGGGGCGGTTGTCGGCCGCTACGGCAATCGAATTGCGAAGGGCAAGTTCTCGCTCGATGGCCGCGAGTACACGCTGCCGTTGAACAATGGGGCGAACTCGCTGCACGGCGGCACCATCGGCTTCGACAAGCATGTATGGGCGGCGAAGGAAATTCCCAACGGCGTCGAGTTGACGCTGGTCTCGAAGGATGGCGATCAGGGCTATCCTGGGACCCTTACCGCGCATGTGCGGTATACGCTGCGCGGCAACGCGCTGCGGATCGACTACACCGCGACGACCGACAAGGACACCGTCCTGAACCTGACCAACCACTCCTACTTCAATCTTGCGGGTGCATCGTCAGGCGAACTGATCCTCGACCAGGAGATCATGCTGAACGCCGACCACTACACGCCGGTCGACGCCACGCTGATCCCCACCGGCGACCTGCCGCCGGTCGCCGGGACGCCCTTTGACTTCCGCACGTCCGCGGTTCTCGGCAAGCGCATCCACGACGACAATGAGCAGCTGAAACGCGGCGGCGGCTACGACCATAACTGGGTGCTCAACGGCAACAATGGCGTCGAGAAGGTTGCCGCCAAGGTGCACGACCCGAAGACCGGCCGCGTGTTGACCGTGACGACCACGGAACCGGGCGTCCAGTTCTACACGGGCAACTCCATCGCCGGACCCCTGCACGGCAAGGACGGCGGCACCTACGTCAAGAACTCGGCTCTATGCCTGGAAACCCAGCACTACCCCGACTCACCCAACCACCCGGCCTTCCCCACCACCGTGCTGAAGCCGGGCCAGACGATGCACAGTACCACGACCTTTACTTTCTCCGTCCAGAAGTAGATGCGCGCGACGCTCGCCGAAGCTCAGGTCTCCAGCCGTGCGAGGACGGTGCTGGGAGGCACGCTGCTCTCGTTGTCCGCGGCGGTAGTGTTGGCGTGCGTCGTGCTGTTGACGCTGCTGGGACACAAGCCCCTGACCAACTGGGACGAGGCCATCTACGCCGAGGTCTCGCGCGAGATGCTTACCACCGGTTGGATGGCGCCGCACTGGAACGGGCCGGTCTGGCTGGAGAAGCCTCCGCTGATGCTCTGGATCACGGCGGCGTTCTTCAAGCTCTTCGGCGTGAACGAATTTTGGGCACGCGCCGGGTCAGCGCTCTCCGGTGTGGCCACCGTAGGGCTGCTGCATCGTTGGCTGCTGCGCCGCAACGGCCACCTCGCGGCGTGGCTCTGCACCATGATCCTCCTGAGCACCTTCGGCTTTCTCCACGTCTGCCGCGTGGGCGAGATGGACGTGCTGCTCTCGCTGGGCTGCTGCGTGGCGCTGTGCGGGCTGGCGGCGGTTGGCGAAGGCGAGCGTCACGGCTGGTATGCGTTCTTTGCCGGGTTCGCCATCGCCGCCATGACCAAGGGCGCTGCCTCCGTCGTGCTTCCGCTGACGGGAGCGGTGCTTGTGCTGGTCGATCGTTGGAGCAAGCGGCGGTTTGCTCAGGAGTTTTGGCTCGGGCTGCTGCTCTTTGTAGGGATCGTGCTGCCGTGGCATTTGATGATGTGGCTCCAGTTTCGCCGGCAGTTTTTGAGCGAGTATCTCGGCTACCATGTGCTGGCGCGCGCCGCGCATCCGCTCGAAGGCCATGTCACCCAGTGGTGGTTTTACCTGTGGGTGATGTTTGTGTCCGCCATGCCCTGGGTGCTGCTCTACCCGCTTGCGCTCTGCGCGGCTTTGCGGCGCAGGGACCTGCGTGCGTGGGCGGTGTTCCCGCTGGTTGTCGTGGTCTTCTTCAGCGTGGTGCGGACACGCCTGCCGCACTATGTCGCTCCGGCCTATCCCGCGATGGCGGTGCTGACGGCGGTGCTTGTAGTGGAACGGCTCCACATCCACATGGCGCGGTATCGCATCGGTGGGGCGCGATGGATCGTCGCTGCTGCCGCGGTGGTGCTCTGCGGAATCAGTATCCTTGCGACCGCACGTGGCCGCGGAAATCTGCATCGTGCTCGAACGTTCGGCGGATCGGCCGCGCCCAACGAGAAGGAGCCGGTAGCGCTGGTGCTTGCGGCCCGCGAAGCCATGGAGCAAACGCCGGGGCCGCTGCTGGTGCGGTGGCGCGATCCGGAACGTTCCATCGCCGGCTGTGTCTTTTACGCGCGACGCCCGGTCGAACGGGTAAGCGGCGGGCCGGACAAGGATGGCCAGGCGGGAGACCGCTATACCGGTTCTTTCGGCACTATCGACACACCCGTTCCCGCCGCGCGCATCATGTTGATCGATCGGGAGTTGGTGAGCAGCATACCGCCGGCGTTGCGGTACGCTCCGATCAAGATCGGCAAGACCATGGAAATAGGTCTGATCCAGCCTTTCGCGCCGCGCGCCGCTCGATCAGGAGAGCCACTTGAGCAGCCGGATGATGCCCATGGAAGCGGGCCTTGAATGCGCGGAAACTTCGGTGCGAGCGTGGATCGCGGCGCGGTTTTCGGCGTAATAGCGATAGGCGCGGACCATCATCTCTTCGTTCGTAAG
>CAXTWP010000332.1:0-915 GCA_964247945.1 uncultured Acidobacteriaceae bacterium
GTTCGATGGCGCGGGCGAAGGCGAGATAGGGGTTGTCGATGCGCAGGGTGGCGGCGGCGATCGGTTCGAAGCGCGGCTCGACGAGGACAGCGGTTGCGCGGGTGGTCCGGGCCTGGGCGATGTATCTGGCGTTGGCGACGAAGGTTAGGTGGCCGGGACCGGCCTGCTCGATGCCCAGGATGCCGGTGATGCTGGCTTCGGGGTCGCCGTGGAGGGTTGCGCCAAGGCGGGTAGCGAGTTCGGCGAGGGAGTACGAGGCTGCCATGCGGCGATTGTAGCGGAGGCTTCGTGGCGAGCGTTATGAGTCGTGTACGCGCGGAGCGGCGTGGGTGTAAACAGGTGGGAACCGGGCTGGTATGCGAGTAAACTTTGCCCATGCGCGTCTTCGGCATCGATTGCGGCACGGAGTTTACCGGCTACGGCGTGGTGGAACTCGATGACGATGGACGGATGCCCCGGCTGGTGCACTGCGCGGCGGGAACGATCCGGCTGAACAAGAAAGAAACGACGGCGCAGCGACTGGCGCAGGTGTACGCGGAGCTTTCCGGGCTGCTGGCGCTTCATGCGCCCGATGTCGTGGCGATTGAAGAGGTGTTTTTCTCGGCCAATGCAAAGTCGGCGCTGAAGCTCGGACAGGTGCGCGGCGTGGCGATGCTGGCGGCTGCTTCCAACAACCTGAAAGTTGTGGAATATGCGCCACTTTCCATCAAGAGCGCCGTGGTGGGCTACGGGCTGGCGGCAAAGGAGCAGGTGCAATTCATGGTGACCCGGCTGCTGGAGTTGAATGTGGCTCCAGAGTCGCCCGACGCGGCCGACGCGCTGGCGATTGCGATCTGTCATCTCCACACTGCGCAGACGATTCAGTTGCAGGAAGGCAGGCGGTGATTCGAGCCTTACGGTGGATCCCGATTTTTC
>CAXTWP010000332.1:925-3552 GCA_964247945.1 uncultured Acidobacteriaceae bacterium
CTGCTTGTATTCACGCCGCATCTGCTCCCCGGGCAGGCTGTCGCCGCCCCGCCGGCACAGCAGGAGGTTGGCTTCGCGTTCGAGCGGGCAGTTCCGGGCGTGGCGGTGCCTCGCTACAGCATTGTCATCCGCGCCGACGGCAGCGGAACGTATCATGCGGAGTTCGCTGCCACCGGTCATCAACCCGAGGCGCAGGCGATCGATCGAATGCTGTCGTTTGCTCCGACGACGGTGAAGGCGGCGTTTGATGGAGTGAGTCTGTTGCGGTCCGCGAATGGGCCATGCGACGTGCGCTTGAAGAACATTGCGGACACCGGCAAGAAGACGCTGACCTATCGCGACGGGGAAGGCGAGGGGTCCTGCAGTTATAACTACAGCGAGAACAAAGGCGCGGTACAGCTTACGGAACTGTTCCAGTCGATTGAGACGACGCTTGAGGCAGGTCGCGCCCTGGACTTCAAGCATCGCTTTGACCGGCTCGGATTAGATGCTGAAATGATTGCACTTGCCCAGAATGTGGACGCTGGCCGCGCGGCGGGGTTGGAGACGATTACGCCCACCCTGCGCTCCCTTGCGGGCGACACGGAGCTGATCGAACGGGTACGATTGCGGGCGGCGAAGCTGCTGGAGCGGGCCGGCGTTGGGCCGTGACGGAAGCGCGGCTGTCAGCGTCTAAAGGAACGTCCCGGGAGGTTGCGATGATGCATCGCAGGGTGTACGTGCGGCTGGTTACGTTGTTGGCGCTTTTGACGGTCGCGCGGCTGGAAGCTCTGGCCGATAACGCGCCTGCGGTCCGCGCGGCCAGACTTACGTTCTGCGATGGGTATGTTCACGTCGACCGCCCCGAGAACCTGGTTGATAACACCGCGGGCGATCCTGCACAGCTGAACATGCCGCTGATGGAGGGTCAGACCATCGTCACCGGCAACGACGGACAGGCGGAGGTGGAGTTCGAGGACGGCAGTCTGGCCCGGCTGACGCCGAACAGTTCCTTGATCCTCTCCCATCTGGCTGTAGACGCGACCGGCGGCTTTCGTACGCAGATGGTCCTGGCCAACGGGCTGGCTTATTTTGAGTTGCGGTTCGCTCCGCGCTTTACCTACACGGTTGCCGCGGGTGCGGACCGCATTACGCCCGTTGAGAATACGACCTTTCGCGTCAACCTGGACGAGGCTCCGGCGGCCATTGCGGTCTTCGACGGCACGGCGCATGTGGAGCGCTCGGGGAGCTACGGCACGGACCTGCGCGCGGGAGAGAGCTTCCGCGGCGACGCGAACGCGCCGGGGCGCTACTTTCTAACCCAGCAGATCTTGTCCGACTCCTGGGACCAGTGGAACGAGGCGCGCGACCAGATGGCGGCCGACGCGGCGTCGCAGAACACGGCGGTACGGAACGGCTACGCGGGAACGCAGGGCTATGGCTGGTCCGACCTGGACGCGAACGGCCAGTGGTACGACGTGCCCGGGCAGGGGCAAGTGTGGCAGCCGGCCGGGGGAGACGCGGCGGACTTCGACCCCTACGGCAATGGAAGCTGGGTGTGGTATCCAAGCACGGGCTATGTCTGGGCGTCGGCATATGCGTGGGGCTGGACGCCGTTCCGCTGCGGCGGCTGGTCGTACTGGGACACCTTCGGCTGGGGCTGGACGCCGAACGCGGGGTGCGGGATCTTCGGCTTCGCGGGCTTTGGGTATGGATCCTACGGCGGCTATCGCGGGCGGCTGAACGTGGTGCTGCCGCCTCTGCACTACATCGGGCATCGGCCACCACCTCCCGGCCGGGGCGGTTTGCTGCATCCTGTCGTGGCAGTGCATACGGGAGCGACGGGCATTCGCGCGACGCAGACAGCGGCTGGACCTCCATCCGCGCCGCGGGTGATTGCGGGTGTGGCGGCGCGGCCGGTTGTCCGGGTGGGCGCGAGCTATACGGCGCGGGGCGGAAGCGCGGTGGGGTCTTCGCTGCGGCGGGACTTCCCGGTGGATGCGGCTTCGCATACACCGGTGCTTGGTGTGCAGCCGGGACAGGGTGCGACGCGGGAGGGCTTTGTTTCGGGTGCAGCCCCGTCGGGCGGCTATGTCGTCAATGGGCGCGTGGCCGCGCCTGCTTACGGGGCGCGGCAGGGAAGCGGTGCTTCGCCGACGACCTATGGGCGTCCGGTTGCGCCGCAGAACGGTGCGCGGGCTCCGCAGTATTCGGCTCCGCAATACTCTGCTCCGCGATCGGCACCGCCGCCAGCCGCCGCGCCGAGAGCGCCCGCTCCCGCTCCTGCTGCTCCTTCGGGGGGCGGGGTTAAGAAATAGTTAGAGCGGTTTGGCTGATAACGCAAGAGGCTGGAGACGCAGATTCCCTTCGGGAATGACAAGCAAGAGAGACAAGAGCAAAGGCATCGCTACACCCTCCGCGGCTTCGCTTTAGCCGGGAGTGATGCCTCTATAGAGCGCCGCCATGACTTCGAGGGGCAACGACTCGGCGCGGGCCTGGGCTGGGATGTCCGGTGGCCAGGCGTCAAGTTGCGCGGCGCTGTAGCCGGCGGCGCGCAGGTTGTTGTGCAGGGTTTTGCGCTTCTGGGCGAAACATTGTTTGAGGAAGAGGTCGAAGACGGCAGGGTGGACGCCCAGCTGGGCGAAGCG
>CAXTWP010000333.1:0-2100 GCA_964247945.1 uncultured Acidobacteriaceae bacterium
CTTAAATGGTAGCAAATTGGGGGTAACTGGTGCGCACTTTTATGTTGTTTGGAATGAACGGATTAGGGGGGGTTGGGGCTTGACAGGTTTTTGGGCGGGGAAGCGATGTAACTTGCCTGAACTCATGTACATTTATCCATTGTGACAACGTCCCGCTCCGCATTGAATGAACGAGGAATCCATAATGAATCGCCGTCAGTTTACCGCCCGTTCTTTGGCTGCTTTTGCAAGTGCGGCACTTTCTCAGGGTGATGGCTATGCAGCAGCGCGAAGCACAACTGCTTTCAACTATGAAGCCGCTCCTGATGCTGTCAGGGCAGCCCGTTTTCCTGAAGGGTTTCTTTGGGGCGTCGCCACAGCCTCTTATCAGAATGAAGGCGCGTGGAATGAGGACGGCAAGGGGGAGTCGATCTGGGACCGGTTCACCCATACACCGGGGAGAGTGCGTGGTGCCGTGAACGGCGATGTTGCGTGTGACCAGTATCACCGATATCCGCAGGACATCGCGCTGGCCAAACAGCTCAACCTGAAGAGTTATCGTTTCTCGATCTCATGGCCCCGCATCCAGCCCACGGGTGTTGGCGCGCCGAATATGAAGGGACTCGATCATTACAGCCGCTTTGTGGATACGCTGCTGGAGGCAGGCATCCGTCCCTGGTGCACGATGTACCACTGGGACCTTCCGCAAGCGCTCGAAGATCGTGGGGGCTGGCCGAACCGGGAGTTGGCGAACTACTTCGGAGACTACGCAGGCCTACTCGCCAAGCATCTTGGGGACCGCATCCAGGTCTGGGCGCCTTTCAACATGCCGTGGGCCATCGCTTTCATGGGGTATGCCGCGGGCGCGTTCCCTCCCTCCCGCACGAGCTTTAGCGACTTTCTGAAAGCCGCGCATACGCTGGCGCTGGCGCAGGGCGAGGCCCACCGCGCGGTCAAGGCCGCCTCTCCCCGGGCGACGGTGGGGAGCGCTTACGAGATGGCACCGGCGTATCCCAAGACAGATTCGGCGGACGACCGAGCCGCAGCCGCCCGGTATCACGCGATGAACAACGTCTTCTTCCTGGAAGCGGCGATGAAGGGCCGGTATCCGGAGGCGTTCGTCGGGGAACCACCGCTCGACGTGATGGGGTTCAGGGCCGGAGATGAAAAGCTTCTGTACGCGCCTCTGGACTGGATCGGTTTTCACTATTACACGCGTCGCGTGGTGTCGGACGCGAGCAAGGAGAAGTTCCAGCAGGGGGGCAAGTTCAGCGGCACCGAGATCGAGAGCAATTCACCGGGCGGCCGCGATCCTTATACGCGATTTCGCGCGGCCATGCCGACAGAAGGGCCGCTGACGGAGGCCGGCCTTGAGGTGTGGCCCCGCGGCATCTACGACCTTGTGACCAAGATCGATCGCGACTACAACCATCCGACGATCGAGATCACCGAGAGCGGCTGCGGCTACCTGGACTCCCCGGACGAAGCGCGGCATGGAAGCGTTCCGGACGCACGCCGCATTTCGTGGTATCGGCAGACACTGGCGGAGTTGAGCCGCGCGATCGCCGATGGAGCCCGGGTCCGCGCTTACCATGCCTGGACCTTGCTCGACAATTTCCAATGGGCGGAGGGTTTTACGGAGCGTTACGGGTTGATCTACACAGACTTCCGCAACCAGAGACGCACCATCAAGGACTCTGGGCATTGGTACGGACGGGTCGCAGCCTCTAACCGACTCGATGTATAGATAGAGCAAGGGGTCCCGTAGATGTCCTCCAGGTGCTCAAGCGGTGATGCATGGCAAGCTGGACGTCACGCGGATTCCTACGGGAACAAACAAAACGGCGGCGGGTGGCGCAGATCTGGGCAACCAGATGAGCAGTGATGAGACTGCCTGTCGGCATTGAAGGGCGACCCCCGCAGTTTGTAGAACCCATGTCTCAGAAGCGGACATGGGAACCCCGACGAGATGCGGATTTTGTCGGGATGACGACCAAGGAGAACAAGGGCACGGGCAACGGCGACCGCAGAGTCGTCAGGCGGATTTTTTGAGGAGGTCGGCGGCTTTGGCGGCGGCGTCGGCGAGCGCGTGGCCGCAGGTGCTGTACTTGCGGAAACGGC
>CAXTWP010000333.1:2110-3537 GCA_964247945.1 uncultured Acidobacteriaceae bacterium
GGCGGCGGCTTCGGCTAAGACGCGGTGGTGGAGGGTGAAGAGGGCGAGTTCGAGGCGGTCGGAGACGCCGGTCTTATCGTAGATGCCGCGGAGGTAGTTTTTGATGACCTGCTCCTTGGTGTTGAGCTGGGCGGCGATGTCTTTGTTTTTGCAGCCCTGGACGATGAGGGCGACGATCTGCATTTCCTTGGGGGTGAGGCGGTCGCGGACGCGCGCGCCGACGGTGTCGGTGGCGGCCATGGTGGTGATGTTGGCATGGTGGACGTAGCGATGGCCGCGGGCGACACGGCGTAGACAGTCGCTGAGGTCGGGGCCGGAGATGTTGCGGCTGACGAGGCCTTCGATGCGGGCGGCGAGGTCGGCGGGAACCTGCTCGTTGTTCTCGGTAACGAGGATGGAGCGGCTGCCGCCGGCCTGGACCTTGGCGACTACGGTGGGGAGGTCGAGGTGCATGGTGGTGGAGAAGATGACGAGGACGTTACGGAACTGGTCGAGGGCGGCGGTGAGGCGAGCGGCGTCATCGCACTGGGCGACGATGCGCATGTCGTCCTCGACGGCGAGGACGCGGGCCGCGCCCGATCTGAAGATGGCCTGGTTATCGGCAAGAACAAGACGATTCATCGGACTGTCTCTCCCGCGGCTTAGGTCTTGATGTCCGCAATGACCTCATCGGCGAAGAGTGAGGGGGGAGAGAGAATGTCTACAATTCGTACAAGCAGGGTTGCGGCGGGGTGGGATGTTTGTGAAGCGTTACCAAGGTGGACCTAGTCCAATAGAGAGCGGAGACCATGGCGAAGCCGATACTGTTTGCGATCGACGATGACACGAGCGTGCTGGAGGCAGTGGTGCAGGACCTGCGCCGGCACTATGGCCAGAGCTACCGGATTATGCGTGCGGCGTCGGGGGATTCGGCGCTGGCGACGTGCCGGCAGCTGGTGGAGCGCGGGGACGCGGTGGCTTTGTTTCTGTCGGACCAGCGGATGCCGGGGATGACGGGGGTGGAGTTTTTGCAGGCGGCGATGGGGCTGTATCCGGCGGCGAAGCGGGTGCTGCTGACGGCGTACGCGGACACGGAGGCGGCGATCCGGGCGATCAACGCGGCGAAGATCCATTACTACCTGAACAAGCCGTGGGACCCGCCGGAGGAGAAGCTGTATCCGGTGCTGGACGACCTGCTGGCCTCGTGGACGATGGGGTACAGGCCGAAGTACGAGGGTATCCAGGTGGTGGGGACGCGGTGGTCGGCGGCGGACTTCCAGGTGCGGGACTTTCTGGCGCGGCATCGGGTGGAGTACAAGCGGCTGGACCCGGAGCAGACGCCGGAGGCTCTGGAGCTGCTGCGGAGGAAGGGCATCGACGACGCGAAGATGCCGGTGGTGGTGTTTGGGGATGGGTCGGTGCTGCTGCAGCCTTCGGCGGGGGAGATG
>CAXTWP010000334.1:0-2677 GCA_964247945.1 uncultured Acidobacteriaceae bacterium
GTGATTACGCGATCATGTACAGCCATACGATAACCATCGATACGCCGGCAGCCCAGACACCGACTGGCACAAAGTGGATGTAAGGTTTATCTGTTTTGACGGGAGGATCAGCCTTGCACAAGCTGACTGATCTACCACTTTCTCCTGCTTGAACAATCACCGACCTCAACCCTGCATCAAATCCCTACAAGGATGAGAAGGAGAATATAACAGCCCCACGAGGATGAATCAAGCTACCTGGAAAGCGTGGCCAGCTTCAACAAAAGCAAATAACACCACTTCGATTGTGGCGAGAGTTACTCCTCAAGTAAAATTCGGTAAATGTTCTCTTCGCGGGTACGTCTGCCAGATAACAAGAAGGTCGTCAGCGGAGCACAGATCGTATAAGCGAAAAGCGGACAGCTAAGCGAAAAGCGGCCAGCCGAAAACCAGAAGAGATTGCAACAGATCGTGAGCCGCGTTCATGGGTGAAACGACCTACAACTCTAACCGGGAATCATCGATCGCTAGCCGCACGTTCCCGTCCGACTTGGTCAGCCGCCGCACGGCTTCCATCTTGTCCACATTCGCCTTCAGCATCACCACGGCAATCGGGATCGACTTGCCCGCCGACTTGATCGTCCGAATCGCCGTGTCCCGGTCCACGTCGCACACCGTCATCAGCACACGGATGCCACGCTCCACCAGCTTGGCATTCTTCATGTGCACGTTGACCATCAGGTTGTCGTAGACATACCCCAGCCGCGTCATTGCGCCTGTTGTAATCATGTTCAGGATCATCTTCTGCGCCGAAGACGCCTTCATCCGCGTCGATCCGGAGATCACCTCCGGCCCAACCTCCGCCACGATAGTCGTGTCGGCCACATCCGCCAGTGCCGTGTTGTAGTTGCACGTCACCGCCGCCGTCTTCGCTCCGCGTGCCCGCGCATATTCCACCGCACCCACCACATAAGGCGTGGAGCCACTGGCCGAGACGCCGATCACGATGTCCTTCCGGGTCGGCCGACGTTTGGCGATATCCCGCTGCCCGATCTCAGGCGAGTCCTCATTCACATCCGACGCCGACGCCAGCGCCTTTGGCCCGCCCGCCATCAGGTACTGCACCTGCGAGGGGGCCGTCGAAAACGTCGGCGGGCACTCCGACGCATCGAGCGACGAGATGCGCCCGCTTGATCCAGCCCCCACATAAATCAGCCGGCCGCCGTCCCGCAGCGACCGCGCCACCGTGTCGATTACGATGGCAATCTCCGGCAGCGCTTTCTTCACCGCGGCGGTAACCCGCGCGTCTTCATGATTGATAATCCTTGCAATCTCCAGCGCCGACTTCGTGTCGAACCCCTCCGACGCGGCATTTGCAGTCTCCGTAGTCAGAAGCTCTCCCGCGCCGCGATCATTCTGTCTGTGGTTGTTTTGGGAGGTATGTTCCGTCATCGTCAATGTTGCCATAAGTTACTCCAGCCCTGACTGTGTCTATCGTATGCCCAAGGCGTATAGATGCAGGATGATAGCAAGGAGATACATAGCCGCAGGTACTCAGTACAGCACACGGATTTTATGACTAAAGTCTCTGTCTGTAGTCATCTTACTCGCCTTTGACAAGCGATCGATACAAGAATCGATGAAGCGTTGGAGAATACCCCAATTGACGCGGCCAGAGATCTCCAGCTCATCGCTTCGGCTGCTGACCCGGAAACCACGCCGGCTTGAAGTCGGTCGTCGCCAGCCAGCGCACCGGCTCAATCAGCGACTGGATCGCCGAAGTCATGAACTCGATGTTGAGGTGCGCAATGTCGTCGTCCGGCTGGTGGTAGGTCGGTGGCGTACCCCATCCCGCGGCCGTGTGCGCCACCACGCCCTCCAGAGCCAGCTGGTAATTGTCCGACCGCTCAAAGAAATGTTCCTCCGGGTACGGGTCCGGTCCCAGCTTCGCCCCATGCTCCTTCAGCGTCGCCCCCAGATTCGACCGGTCCCAGCCCGTCAACAGCAGCACACCGGGCGGCATCTTCGGGTCTTGATTCCCGATCATCTCGAACTCGAGGTTCGCGACCAGGCTCGTCAAAGGCACCGGCGGATGCTTGCCAAAGTACTCCGACCCCAGTTCCCCGATCTCCTCGCTGCCATAGCAGACGAACAGAACGCTCCGCTTCGGCTTTGGCCCCGCCGCCAGCGCGTGCGCCAGCTCCAGCACCGCCGTCGTCCCCGATGCGTCGTCGTTCGCCCCGTTGTAGATCGCGTCGCCGTTTACAGGCGTCCCCACTCCCAGATGATCCAGGTGCGCGGTCAGCAACACCACCCCTCCGGCCGGATCGCTCCCCGCCAGAAACCCCACCGTGTTGAAGGTCGCGCGCGGCGCAACCTCGGCATGGGCCGTTACCGTCACCTTCTCGCCGTCGCGCACGCTATCCATCCCCGCCGCCGCCGCCTCGCTGATCGTCACCAGCGTCACCACCCGCGGCCCTGAGCCATCGTCCTTCAACCGGATCGGCACCCGCGCCTTACCCCCGATCCGCGCCAGATACTTCCGCGTCGACTCGTTCCCCTGCACCAGCACCAGCGCCGCGCCGCTCTCGGCGACGAGGGCGAGCATCAGGTCGGCCACGCGGCGCGCGGTCACCGGATCGAGGTTGCCGGTCGGGGAGGCGGGGGCCAACCAACGCGGGCCCCGGCGCCCCGCGCC
>CAXTWP010000334.1:2687-3536 GCA_964247945.1 uncultured Acidobacteriaceae bacterium
CGCCTTGCCGTCCAGCGCCGGGGCCACTACCTCGATCGTCTGCTTGAACCCCGGTGTACCCGGCGCGGGCGTCAGACCGTACCCGGCAAACTGCGTCGCCACATAATCCGCCGCCAGTTCCTCATCGTGCGTCGCGCTGCCCCGCCCCTGCAGGGCATCGCTGGCGAGAAAGTCCTCATGCGCCCGCACCCACTCCGCCTTGACCACCCAGGGCCCGGACTTGGCGGCCGCGGGCGGCTTCTTGCGCCCGGGCAGACTGGGCAACTTCAATTGTGCGTCGGACGAAGCCGCACGCCCCGCCATTCCCGCCAAAGTTACGGCCAGACCCCACTTCGCCCATCCGCCGCGCCGCCACGCCATCATGCACAACACTCCTCGCCGCCCGCTTAATACCGCCCGGAACACACATCATGGGGGACACGCCCATCCTAATCCCACTTCCTCCGCAACGCCATCGCCATCTCTATACTTTGGACATCGAGCTGCGTACCGTGTATAAAATCACCCTGCCGCAACTTGACCCCTCGCCGTGCCGTCTAAACTGACAGTATGTGTGGTCGCGGTCTCCGCTTGCTTCGCTTTGCTCTTTGGCTGCTGCCCATCATCAGCGTCGCAGTCCTGGACGCGCAGGCTCCCGCGCGCTTCGACCTCATGGGGCCGAAGGTCGAAGTCCGCGTCACGCGCGCCGGTAAGACTCTGCCCATCGCCTTCGTCCCCAACCTCCAGCCCGGCGATAAGCTCTGGCTGCACCCCGCCCACCCCCCCACCCAGTCGGTCAAATATATCCATATAGCGGCCTTTATGCGCGGCACCCCCAATACCCCTCCCGCCCATTTGTTTCCCCGCATA
>CAXTWP010000335.1:0-891 GCA_964247945.1 uncultured Acidobacteriaceae bacterium
GGATTGTGGGGCTGCTGGGGGTATGCGTGCGGCTGCTGGAGGGGCTGTCGGAGCAGCGCGGCGGCCATTGGACGCTATGGCGGTTTTCGGAGGGGAATGTGCTGCATCATGACTGGGTGAGCGTGGTGATGTTCGGGATGCTGGCGGGTAGTTTGTATTGGTTTGCTAGGAAGCCGCTGGATGGGAAAGCGTAGATTACCCTCTGAGGATTGCATTGAATTTTTCCGAGGGTGATGCATGTTCTGTCTGCCTGTCCCAAAGGATAAGTTTCTAACGTCTACGCCGTGGGTGCTCATCGGCATTGCAATCGTCGATGCATTGTTGCTCATTCCGGAGTTTACGGCACAAAAGATTGCCTTCTTTGAAAAGTACGCGTTTGTGCCGCTGCATCCTACCGCGCTGACGCTGCTGTCTGCCAAATTCCTTCATGCGGGCATTTGGCATTACATCGGCAATATCTGGTTCTTCTGGATCTTTGGCAAGAAAGTCGAGAGTGTCTTAGGCCATGTACGCTTCGCCTCTCTGTTTTTGCTGAGTGGTATCGGCGGGCAGCTATTACACTGGCTGTTCAATGTGCATTCAGCTATGCCGTAGTTGGTGCTTCGGGTGCAATCTCAGGTATCGCGGGTATCTACTTCATCTTGTTCCCTGAAGATCGGTTCCAGCTTCACCTGTATCTCGGATATTTCAAGGTAAAGACCTTCGACACCAAAACGAGAAGTGCTGTCGGCGCATGGTTTGGCGAACAAACGCTGCTTGGATTGCTTTCAAGACTGTCCCGATTTTCAAGTGTGGCGTTCTGGGGACACGTCGGTGGCTTCTTGGTAGGAATGGCTACCGGCCTCGCGTTCAGCGTCTTTGTTCCAATAGAAAGACGGCCCGATATACCTC
>CAXTWP010000335.1:941-2710 GCA_964247945.1 uncultured Acidobacteriaceae bacterium
ATGCTCGACGAAAGTGAGCGGGAACAGCCAAGTGAATTGACGAGTCTCAATCTTCGGCAGTGAGCGTGATGATTCTGTTAGCGCCTGCAGAGGCAGATTCCCTTCGGGAATGAAAAACAAGAAAGGCAAGTGCAAGGGCGAACGCAGATTCCCTTTGGGAATGACAACAAAGAAGACGAAGTTGGCTCGGCGTCGTCGCTCTATGACAAACGGTAGCTAAGCGAAGCTGGCGCGTTTTACTTTTTGGCGGAAGTCTTCGCCTTGCATTTCGATAGGGACGCACATCTCTTGCAGGCGGGAGCGCATGCGTTCGCCGATGCGGTCGCCGAGGGTCTCTTCGCGGGTGGCGGTGCCGAGGGGGCCGAGGTTGGCGTAGTTGGTGGTGATGATCGTGGTGCGGCGGTCGTTGTAGCGGGTGTTGAGGATGTGGGCGACGGTGTCCCAGACCCAGTCGGTGGGTTTGGAGGCGCCGAGTTCGTCGAGGACGAGGATGTCGGCGTCGAAGACGGGGGCGAGGACCTCGAGTTCGGTGGCGGCGACGGCCTTGTTGTAGCTGTGCTGGACCTGCTTCAGCAGATCGCGATAGTCGCAGAAGAGGCCGGTGACGCCTCGGTCGGCGACGAGGGCCTGAAGGATGCCGACGGCGAGGTGGGTTTTGCCGATGCCGATGGAGCCGGTGAGCAGGAGGCCGGTGCCGTTGGTGTCGTGCGGATAGGCGTCGACGAATTTACGCGCTCTCAGGTGCGCCGCCGCCAGCGTCCGGTGTGCGCCGCTGAAGCTGCTCTCGAAGTTGTCGAGAGTGCAGTTGGTGTAGCGGGTGGGGATGTGTGTGCGACGGAGCATGCGGGTGGCGCGGAGGTCGAAGCGGCAGGCACAGTCTTGCGCGAACTGGCTTCCATCGGGACGATGGGTGATTGTGAGGCCGAGGCCGTTGCAGATGGGGCAGGGAGCGGGCATGGCGAGCTTTCAGTATCGCAGGCGGGCGGGGCTGTTTGAATCGCGGGCGCTCTGTGTGAATCTGATAAAGTAGGACTACTGTCTGTGTGCTCTGCAAAGTGGGGCGCGGACGGCGGCGCGGCAGGTCGCTCGATGTGAGCGTGAGCAGACCGTTTGCAAGCGGGCGGAAGGATGAGGCGAGAGCCGGCAGGCAAGTTGTAGAAAAGGAATGAGACGATGCCAAAAGAGGGAATTCATCCGTCGTATAAGGACATTACTGTGAAGTGCGCGTGCGGGTCGAACTTTCAGACTCGGTCGACGCACAAGGGCGATATTGTGCTGGAAATCTGCTCGGCCTGCCACCCGTTCTTTACGGGCAAGCAGAAGCTGATCGACACGGCGGGCCGCGTGGAGCGGTTCCGGCGCAAGTTCGCGAAGTCCGATGCGGGTAAGGCCACGACGGCGACGGCTGAGACGAAGTAAACCGGGAGCCTGGATACCCGAAGGGCCTCCGCCACTGCGGAGGCCCTTCGCTTATGACACATGATTCTATGAAGAAACGCTATACGTTAGAGCAGAAGCGGTGGGACGATCCGGTGGAGTATGCCGCGCCGGAGCATGGGCGCGTGCCCGCGAGCTTTGCGATCGGAGGGGTGCGGATCGCGCCGGCGACGGTGCTTGCGCCGATGGCGGGGGTGACGGATACGGTGTTCCGGCGGTTCATCCGCAATCAGGGTGGTTGCGGTCTGTTGATGACGGAGTTTACCAGTTCTCATGGTGTGGTCAGCACCAAGACGACCCGAAAGCGCAACCGCAATTTCCGGTATTTGTAC
>CAXTWP010000335.1:2720-3529 GCA_964247945.1 uncultured Acidobacteriaceae bacterium
GGTGTTTCGGCGGTTTATCAAGAATGCGAGCCTGTTTACGCCGGGGTCGGAGAGTGCGGATGTGGAGGCGGCGGCGGCAACGAATCAGCAGTCGGGATGTGGGCTGATTATGACGGAGTTTACGTCGGCCGATGGGCTCTCGCGGATGCGGGAGACGAAGCGGAAACGATACCTGACGTACTACGACGATGAGCACCCGATCTCGGCGCAGCTGTTTGGGAGTAACCCGGCGACGCTGGCGGAGTCGGCGCGCATTGTGCAGGATGCGGGCTTCGACGCGGTGGATCTGAACCTAGGGTGTCCGGCGAAGCGGGTGGTGGCGTGCAATGGGGGGTCGGGGCTGCTGCGGGACCTGCCGCTGATTGGGACGATCTTCGAGGCGGTTCGGGCGGCGGTTACCATACCATTTACCGTCAAGTTCAGGATGGGGTGGAACGATAAGCATATCGTCTGCGTGGAACTGGCGCGGCTGGCGGAGGAGTGCGGCCTGAATGCCGTGGCGCTGCATGCGCGGACGCGCGAGGACGGCTACACGGGGCAGGCGCGCTGGGAGTACATCGCGGCGGTGAAGGATGCGGTGAGCATTCCGGTGATTGGGAACGGGGACGTGCGGACGCCGGAGGACGCGGCGGCGATGGTAGAGGCGACGCACTGCGACGCGGTGATGATCGGGCGGGCTGCGCCGGCGAACCCGTGGATCTTCCGGCAGATTGCGCAGTATACGGCATCGAAGGAGGCCGTGGGGGTGGGGACGTACGACGCGCCGACGGACCATGACCGCTACCGAATGATTCGGGACTACTTCGGGA
>CAXTWP010000336.1:0-3527 GCA_964247945.1 uncultured Acidobacteriaceae bacterium
AACGAGATGGCCCGTCTCTACTCCAAGGTAGTGAATTACCTGACAGGCTCCACGGCCACAAACCCCACCGTGGTCACCGCCGCCGCCTACACCCTCAACCCCGCCGACCGCTTCCTCGTGGCCCAGGGCACTGTGGCCCAAACCATCACTCTGCCGGAATGCTACGGCTGGAGCGCGACCACACCCTTTACCCTCACCAACGCCAACCCCTCGAACCCGGTGACGCTCGCGCCGCCTTCCGGCTTCACCCTCAACGGAGCACCTGCCGCGGTCTCCATCCCCGCGGCAACAACGATCCAGTTCTACGCGGAAATCCTCTCCCCTACCGCCTCGGGCTGCGGCTGGAACACCCGCTGAGTTAGCCTAATTCACCGCTTCGTCTTTCCGGGCTCTGCCTCACGGTCTCCCACCATGTGCAGCCGCATAAAGTTGGTTGCCCCCGCCCGCGTCCGCGTTCCCGCGACAATGCCGAGCACCTGGCTTTTGCGCACATAGCCCAACCGCTCCAGCATCTCCTCGGCCATGCCCACCAGCATGTCCGTGTCCTCGAAGCGGTCGCAGAGAATCGGATACGTCCCCCAGAGCAGCATCGACCGATGAATCACCTTTTCAAACGGCGACAACGCATAGATCGGCGGCGCCGGCCGGTACTTCGAGAGCAGCCGAGCCGTCCCGCCCGTCTCCGTGAAGATCGCGATCGCCGCCAGGTCCAGGTCGTCCGCTGCATGGGCCATGGACTCGCAGATCGTCTCCGCGACGCTCAGTCGTGAACTCTTCGGTCGGGGCGAGACCACCGGCGGATCGGTCCGCAACTGGTGCTCGGTCTCGACAATGATCTTCGCCATCATGGCAACCGCCTGCACCGGATACTTGCCCGCCGCCGTCTCCGCCGACAACATCACCGAATCCGAGCCGTCGTAGATCGCGTTCGCCACGTCGGACACCTCCGCGCGTGTCGGACGCGGGTTCTCGATCATCGACTCCAGCATCTGGGTCGCCGTAATCACCGGCTTGCGGAACTCCGCCGCGCGCCGAATAATGTGCTTCTGAATCGCCGGAACCTTCTCGGGCGGCACCTCCACTCCCAGATCGCCGCGCGCCACCATGATGCCATCCGCCACTTCAAGGATACTGTCGAGATGTTCAACGGCCTGCGGCTTTTCCAGCTTCGCGATCACCCACGCATCGGACTTCAGCGCCGCCAAACGGTTCTTCACATGACGCACATCGTCCGCCGTCCGCACAAACGAGACGGCAATCGTGTCGACATTCTCGCCGATGGCGAAGATCAGGTCTTGTTCGTCCTTCTCAGTTAGGGAGGGAACGTTAACCGCGATGCCCGGCAAGTTGATGCCCTTCTTCTCGCCCAGCATTCCTCCGTTGACGATCTCGCAGACAACGTCCACCCCCTCCACTCGCTGCACTCGCAGTTCAATCAGCCCGTCCGAAAGCAGGATGCGCGATCCCGGCTCCAGGTTCTCCGCAAGCGTCGTGAAAACCGTGCTCACCTTTTGCGCCGTGCCCTCCATCTCATGCGGCGTAATGGTCAGCCGCTCCCCCGCCACCAGCAGCACTGGCTTGCCGTCCACCAGCCTTCCGGTGCGGATCTTCGGCCCCTGCAAATCGGCCAGGATGCAGATCGGCTTGCCCTCTTCGCGGGAGACCTTGCGCACCATACGGATCAGCTCCGCCTTCTGCGCATGGGAGCCGTGCGAAAAGTTCAGCCTCGCCACATCCAGGCCCGCTCGCACCAGTTCCCGAAAAACGGGCTCAGTGCTCGAGGCCGGACCCAGCGTCGCGACGATCTTAGCCCTTCGCGTCGGCTCCGGCGCGAAGAGCCGCATCCCTGTTTGAGGAATGCTCTGTAGTGTTGAATCGGCGTTCACCTCAAGTTGACTCGGCATGGTGTACTTTCCCGCGCGGCATGGGCCGACATCGCTTGCTGATACGTCCGCTATTCTAGCCGTCTGCCGTCACAACGGTCGAACCGCCGTTCGTTTTCCAACCGGTTCGTCGAAATCCGCCCGGAACTGTATATTGAACTCCGCCCCATAGAGCACGCAGAGCCAGATGATGTTGAGCCAAAGCAGCAGCGCGATGCCCGCCCCCAGCGAACCGTACACCTTGCTGTAGTTCGCAAACCGCGTCACATACCACCCGAAGACGATCGTCGCGGCAAACCACAGTACGGTCGCCACCGCCGCGCCCGGCAGCACCGGCCGCCAAGGCTGCCGCTTCGGCGTACCCAGCGCATACAGCACGGCGATCAATCCCACGCTCGCCGCCAGAGCGACCGTCCAGCGCACCGTCAACGCCGCCAGAACGAACAAACTACGCACCTCCTCCGGCACATGCGTCCCCAGCCAGAGTGCCAGCGGATGCCCAAAGACCACCAGCAGACTTGCGGCCAGCAAAGGCAGCAGCGATAGCGGGACCAGCAGCAGCGCGCGCAGACGCCGCTGCCAGAACGTCCAGCAGTTCTCCGGCAGTCCATGCGCGCGGCGGATACCCTCCATCAACGACGCGATCACCCCCGACGCTCCACTGAGGCTTACCAGCACAGCCCCAAGCACCGCATTGGAAGTGCGCGCACTCCCCGGGTTAGCCACAAAGTAGCTCCCGAGCAGCGGCTGCACCTCATCCGGCACGATACGACTTGCGTATACCGCAATTTGCGCCCGCACGGGGGTGGTGTCCGGTAACAGCGAGATGACGGCGGCAATCGCGATCAGCGCGGGGAACAGCGCAATCATTCCCGAGTAGGCGGTCGACTGCGCCAGATTAATGCAGTCATGGTCGAGAGCCGTCTCAGCCGTTCGCACCAACACGCAGCCAACGGTCCGCACTCGCCGAGCCACCGCCGCCATGCTCTCCGCCTAAGCCTTCCACTTCTGCAGGAACTCGGTCACCGACTGCGCGTCCATGTGCCGCATATCCTCAAACTCGCCACTTTGCGCGTACACCGTTTTGCCGTTTGCGTCGAGCACCGCCAGCGCCGGAACGCCCTTCTTGATCCCCACGCCGTACTTCTGAGGAATATCGAGATTGAGGTCGATGTGCCCAATGTACACGTGCACAAGCACGAAGTTCTTCTTCAGCAGCTCGTCATTCGGACTTTGGTGAAAGTAGATGTCGAGCACCTGGCAGTCGCCACACCAGTCTCCGCCGAAGTCCAGCAGCACCCGCTTATGCTCCCGCTTCGCCTGCTTCAAGGCCGCGGCAATATCCTTGCGCGGGTCGACCTGCTCATCGTAAATATGCTTCTTGGTGTAAGGATGGGCGGCCGGCTTGGCCGGTGTAGTTGTCGTGCTCGGCTGCGCCTCGGGCGGCGGAGCCTTCTTGCAGCCGTCCGCCGCAAACACCAGCATCGCGCTCGTAAGCAGATACAGCGAACATCGTTGCAACGTATGCATCAGCCTAGCTTACCGCAACCGTGCGACCGCTACTTGCCCGTATAGTAGCCGTCGCGCGTTTGCACCGTCAGCTTCTTCTTGTCCGCGCCGCTCAGCGACAGATCGATCTTATGG
>CAXTWP010000337.1:0-2960 GCA_964247945.1 uncultured Acidobacteriaceae bacterium
TTTGCGCCGCCGCATGCGCGGTGGGCCTGCGCCCGGCGAGCCTTGAGCGGCCCGGTGTGGTCCTCGCCCTCGGCTCCGGTCGATTCGATCATGCCCAGCAGTATCTTGACCTGGTCGATCGTTTCCAGGATCAGGGAGATGATCTCCGGGGTCATCACCCGCTGGCCCTCGCGCACCTGGCTCAGGATGTTTTCGGCCACATGCGTGATGGAACCGAGAATGGTGTAGCCGAAGAAGCCGCACGTTCCCTTGATGGTGTGAATGGTGCGAAACGCGCTCGAGATGAGCTGCATATCGCCGGGGTTTTGTTCAAGCTGCACGATCTCGCGATCGAGGTTCGCCAGACCCTCGTTGCTCTCGATCAGAAACTCCCGTATCTCTTCGTCGAACTCCATGGACATCCGGGCGGTTCCGTTCTGTGTGTGATTTGTAGATCGCGGCCTGAATCCACTCATCGGCGCGGGCCAGGGAAACTCGAGTGCGGGCCACGCCGCCGCGGATGTAAGCACCGGAATCGATGCACCCTCAACTTTGCGCTGAGAGCCGCCGATAAGGGATGTGCGCGTTGATGTCGCGGAAGACAGGCGGCGGACATACCTGAAAGGAACAAGGATGGACATTCTGGTGGTAGACGATAGCAAGGTGATGCGTTCGCTGGTGCAGCGGGCTATCCGGCAGGCGGGGTATCGCGGGCTTGAGTTCGGCGAAGCCGAGAACGGTGTACAGGCGCTCCAAAAACTTACCGAGGTGCAGCCGAAGCTTGTGCTCTCCGACTGGAACATGCCGGAGATGACGGGTATCGAGTTCCTGCAGCAGGTGCGGGCGGGCGCAAACAAGGTCCCGTTCGGCTTCATCACCTCGGAGTCTTCCGCGCAGATCCGGGAGATGGCCGTCGAAAACGGCGCGCAATTCATCATTACCAAGCCCTTCACGTCGGACGACGTGCAAGAGGCTCTTACCCCCTTTCTAGGAGCTGCATAGCCATGGCCGAGACGACGCCCTTCGAACTCAACAAGATGTTCTCCTCGCTGACCGGCAAGCAGGTCACCTTCGCCCAGACCAAGCTGCCGCCGCCCGACAGCAAAAAGCACGTCTACGGCACCTACAGCCTCGTCCCCGAGGAGACCATGCGCGTGGTCAAGGCCGACGTTGCCTTGATCGGTTCGTTCGGCGGCGCGCTGATGGGTCTGCCGAAGAGCGCCGTCGTCGATGGGCTGAAGGAGACGCCGCTCGACGAGACCATCCACGACGCCATGCATGAAATTCTCAACGTCTCCGCCACCCTGGTCTCGATCGAAAAGAGGGCCGTCTTTCGGAAGATGTTCTTCAACCTCAAGGAGCTGCCGGAAGCGGCGCTCGCGCTGCTCAAGTCTCCCAAGGTAGCGATGCACTTCCAGGTCAGCATTGCGGGGTACGACGGCGGGGCCTTTACGCTGCTCGGCTAAGACAGTGCCTCAGTGCGACTTCATCTGCCAACTCTCGGAGCCGCTTCGGTCGGCGTCTTGCAGCATCATTGTGTTTGCGTCGGAGAGGCGGAAGAAGTTGACGTACTCGCGCACGGGGGCCTTGATCGGGACGGGGAAGGACGCGGCGACGCGCGCGAGATCCTGGTCGGCGAACTCGACGGAGCCGGGCTTGAAGCTCAACAGGTTGGTCACGGTCCTGTCCCCGGGTTTGCTGGCGGCGGTAAAGCTGTAGGTTCCGCCGGCGCTCATGGCGTTGTGGCCTCCGACAAAAACCTCTTCTTCATACGTGCCGTTCGGGGAGAAGGTGAAGGTCCAATCGGCGCTGACATAGCCGCCGTGCAGGTAGTCGTGTTCGCTCTTGCCACCGGACCAGGTGCCGACGATCTGGCCATTGGCAGCATTCAGTTCGGTTGGCAAACCTCCCGAACCGCCTAAGTTTTTGACGGGCGTGGGGTCGGGTTCCACCCCGGTTATAACGGAGACGTTCGGCGGCGCGTCCGACGGACTTCCTGCTTTGTTGGCAAGCAGTATCTTTATTTGGCGTTCGACCGCCAGATAGCCGTCAATGGCTTTTTGCTGCTCCGCTGCATCTTTCGCCGGAGGAAAGCCAAGTCCGGTGGCGCGACGAAGCCTCATCACTCCATAGATCGTTCCGTCAGGCCGCTGAAGAAGAAGATCGGCAACATCCGCCGACTTGAGGTCTTCGTAAGCGGCCTTGGTTGCCGGCTCCCCATTGACGTACAAGACCTTATCTCCCGGTTTGATGCCGGCCTTCTCCGCCGGCGAGTTAGGCGCGACGACACCGACGAGCCAGCACGGCAGGGATTGGGGCGTTGGCTGATCCGTCGCTATGGCAACTTCAATAAAGCCGAAGCTGAAACCGAAGCTGCCGTTTGGGGGCGTCTGGCTTAATTGCGGCCGGCAGGTACCTGGCAGCAAGGAGATGTAAACGAGAGCCGTTCTCAGGATGGTCATCCGCGAGGTCTGTTTTCGTTTCGACATGGCGTTGCGCCACGTTAGTCAAGGTCGCTCGGGATGTCAAGACAATTGGCTGCGTATAAATGCGGGCTCGCGACTTTACGCGCCGCCGCGGGTGAGTTCGCGGGTTTTAAGGACGATGAGGTATTCGTAGAAGGATTGGAGGGTGGCGTAGACGAGGCCGGCGTAGCCGTCGAGGACGGCTCCGCGGAGAAAGACCATGTAGAGCCATTTGAGGAGCGGTCGGCCGGGGAGTTTATAGAAGAGGGCCTTCTGGTGGAGGCGGCGGGTGTGGAAGTCCGGGTCGCGCAGCGCCGTGCGAAGGGAGGGGTTGCGGAGGCCCTGCCGGCGGTGGATGAGCTCGGCTTCCATTGTGCTGTAGGCATTGTGCTTGGCGACCCAGTGGGCGATGCCCTTGGAGAAGGGGAAGTGGTCGAGCGGGTGGGCAAGCTCGGCGATGGCGCCGTCGACCTCGAGGACCTCGTTGATGGCGCGGGTGTAGCGGCTGCGCTCCGG
>CAXTWP010000337.1:2970-3526 GCA_964247945.1 uncultured Acidobacteriaceae bacterium
GGGCGGACCAGGCGGATGTAGAAGGGGCTGATCTGGGCGTGTTTGAGCCAGGTGCCGAAGAGGAAGTCGCGGCGGCGGAGGCGGAAGCCGGAGGGCTGGATACCATCTGGGGTCGTGGCGGCAAGGACGATCTGTTGCATCTCGCGGGAGAGTTCGGGGGTGGGGCGCTCGTCGGCGTCGAGGATTAGCAGCCAGGGGTGTTTGAAGGGGAGCGCGAAGGCGGCGTTGCGGTGCGCGGCGTAGTTGTCGAAGACGCGCTGGGTGACGCGGGCACCGGCGGCCTCGGCGATGGCGACGGTGGCGTCGGTGGAGTGGGAGTCGAAGACGTGGAGGTCGTCCGACCAGGCGACGGAGGCGAGGCAGGCGGGGAGGTCGTGCTGCTCGTTCCTGGTGAGGATGAGGACGGAGATCATTGATTACGGATGATACGGCCGGAAGGCGAGGACGGCGTTGAGGCCGCCGAAGGCGAGGGAGTTCGAGAGGGCGAGGTGGGGGCGGGCCTCCCGCGAAGAGCCGAGGATGACGTCGAGGTTGAGGGCGGGGTCTAGCTCCGTGA
>CAXTWP010000338.1:0-3523 GCA_964247945.1 uncultured Acidobacteriaceae bacterium
CGCCTACCACGACCGCGTCGCCCCGGTGGACATCGCCGCCACCTCCGCCTCGCTGCTGCGGGTCAACCAACCCTCCGCCAGCGTCGGCCACGTCCTCACCCAGGCCTTGAAACGCGAGCCCTAACCTTTGCGCTCCTGTCTGTTCGTTGCCGTTATGATCGTAATTCCCGAAAGTGTCGGCATCCACCAGTCGGGTGCCCCATTCTCACGACGGCTTCATCGTCGTCAGGGTGGGTTCCACTCACAGCTACAATTTGAAACAGCAATGACCACCCCCGACATGCGCGTGCACCTCTGCGGCGTCCCCCTCGCCTCCCCCGTCCTCGCCGCCAGCGGCACCTGGGGCTACGGCGTCGAGTTCGAGGACATCGTCGACTTCACCCGCATCGGCGGCTTCGTCACCAAAGGTCTCTCCCGCGAACCCATGCCCGGCAACGCCGCGCCTCGCATCGTCGAAACCGCCGCCGGCATGATGAACGCCATCGGCCTCCAAAACATGGGCGCGCGCGCCTTCGTCGACGAAAAACTCCCCCGCCTCCGCCAAATCCCCGGAGCGCTCACCATCGCCAACATCTTCGGCTTCACCATCGACGACTGCCTCGCCGTCATCGACATCCTCAACGACGCCCCCGACATCGCCCTTTACGAGCTCAACGCCTCCTGCCCCAACACCGCCCACGGCGGCATGGTCTTCGGCACCGACCCCGCCCTGCTGGGCGATCTGGTTGCGGCCTGTAAGTGCCGAGCGAAGCGACCGTTGATGGTCAAGCTCTCGCCCAACGTCACTAGCATCGCCTACATGGCCACGGTGGCGGCGGGTGCGGGGGCCGACGCCCTCTCGCTCGTCAATACTTTCCTTGCACTCTCCATCGACATCGAGACTCGCCGCCCGCGCCTCGCCCACGTGACGGGCGGTCTCTCCGGGCCGGCGATCAAGCCCATCGCCGTCCGCATGGTGCATGAAGTCGCGAATGCGGTCCGTATACCCATCGTCGGCCTTGGCGGGATCACCCGCGCCGAGGACGCGGTCGAGTTCCTGCTTGCGGGAGCGACCGCCGTGCAGGTAGGGACCGCGAGCTACGCGGACCCGCGCGCCGTCGAGAATATTGCCAACGGCCTGCGGCAGTGGTGCGCGAAGCAGGGCATCGCCAAGGTAGGCTCGTTGACGCGCGGTTTGAAGGTTTAGTTTCCGCGCCGCGATTGCATCCGCGTACGAGCAGCTCTGGCTAGCAGCCCGAGTCCACCCGTCGCCAGCAGCAGGAACGATCCTGGCTCGGGCGTAACCGTTGTGGAGGACACCTGTGTGACCGAGATGGCCGTCGGGGAGAACTCAGATACAAAGCCCTCTCCTGGGCCACCATCTCCCATCACCGAAAGGAGTACACCAGTGGGAAGGTTGTATGGATTGGCAGGTTGAAATCTGAAGCCTATCAATACGCTATCGGCGAGCTGGAACGCGAAGCCATTCGTATCCACTAAGGCGACCCCATTATCGACGTAAATATTGCCAGGATAGACTATTCCCGCTATAGCAATAGGATAGGGCGGCGATACATTCCACGAGGCCGTGCCGGAAACCCCGATGACCTGAAAGGCGCCGGGTTCACCAGTTGCTAATGTGTCGAGCTGTCCCGAGCCGTAGACCCGAACCCCGGGTTCTCCGTGTGGGTATATAGCACCAAAGCTGAAGTCGAAGATGGTATCGGCGAACATGGAGGAAGGCGCAAGTGAGGCCAACATAAGGCCGCAGACAGACAAGGCAAGCTTTTTCATGACTCTCCGTGGTAGTTAAGGAGGTGCGATCACGATCTTTACTTGTATTGATACTACGGTTTGACCTTGGAGCGGGTAAAACCTTCGAGTCCTGTTCCTAAATATCCGAGCAACCCAGATAAACTGGACGTGTGACTCCCAACCCCTCCCCCAACGATCTCCGTCCCATCCGCCGCGCCCTCCTCTCCGTCACCGACAAGGCCGGCCTGGTCGAGCTCGCCAGGGGGCTTGCAATGTTCCACGTGGAACTTGTCTCGCCGGGCGGGACGGCTAATGCGCTGCGCGAGGCAGGGCTCGCAGTTCGGGACATCAGCGATCTAACCGGCTTTTCGGAGATGCTCGATGGGCGCGTGAAGACGCTGCATCCGCGCGTCCACGGCGGCATCCTGCACATTCGCGGCAAGGCCGAGCACGCCGCCTCGATTGCCGAGCACGGGATTGAGCCGATCGACATGGTGGTGGTGAATCTGTATGCGTTTGAAAAGACGGCGAACAGGCCTGGTGTGCTCTTCGAGGATGTAGTTGAGAACATCGATATTGGCGGCCCGTCGATGGTGCGCTCCGCCGCCAAGAACTTCAATGATGTGGCGGTGGTGACTTCGACCGGCGACTACGCCGAATTGGCGGCAGAGTTGACGGCGCAAGGCGGCAGCCTCTCCCGCGCCACCCGTTGGCGGCTTGCGAAGCAGGCTTTTGCCGTAACGGCCGCATACGACGCCGGCATCGCTACAGCTTTGGAGTCGATTGCCGAACCCTTCGGCCCCGCACTTTTCAGCCGCGAGGCGTTTCCTGCCACACTCCGCATCATTCAGCCGCTGGCGAAGACGCTGCGCTACGGCGAAAACCCACATCAGCGGGCCGCGCTGTACGTGGACGGCAGTGGCAACGGGATCGCCGCGGGCAAGCAGCTCCAAGGCAAAGAGCTGAGCTACAACAACCTCGTGGACCTGGACGCCTGCTGGGAAGTGGTCTCGGAACGTCCTTCCGAGCAGGCGGCCGTGGTCATCATCAAGCACACCAACCCGTGCGGCGCGGCGACGGGCGAGACCGTGGTTGATGCTTACCGGCGGGCGCTTGAAGCTGATCCCGCCTCGGCGTTCGGCGGCGTCATTGGCGTCAATCGCGCGGTGGACGGCGCGGCGGCGGAGGAGGTCGCCAGGCTCTTCGTCGAGGCCATCGTAGCGCCTGCCTTCTCCCAAGACGCGCTGGAGCGGTTCGCCGCAAAGAAGAACCTTCGAGTGATTCAGGTCGATTCAACGCAAACAGCGCGGGTGCTCAAGCAGGTCTCCGGCGGTTTGCTGATGCAGGATGCTGACTCCTTGCGGGTAAATGAAGCAGACCTGACGTGCGTGACGGCGCGGCAGCCCATGGCGGAGGAGTTGCGGGCGCTGCTTTTTGCCTGGCGGGTGTGCAAGCACGTCAAGTCGAATGCGATCGTGTATGCGCGCGCCGTAGGTGGCTACGGTCAGACGGTAGGCATCGGCGCGGGGCAGATGAGCCGGGTCGATGCGGCGAGGTTCGGCGCGATGAAGGCGGCGCTGCCGCTGGCTGGAACGGTTGCCGCTTCGGACGCTTTCCTCCCGTTCGCGGACGGCCTGGAGGCGGTGGCGGAGGCCGGAGCGACCGCCATTGTGCAGCCCGGCGGATCGGTACGCGACGCGGAGGTGATCGAGGCGGCCGACCGGCTGGGGATGGCGATGGTGTTTACGGGAATACGACACTTTCGTCATGGCTGAGCGGTCCTTTAAGG
>CAXTWP010000339.1:0-3510 GCA_964247945.1 uncultured Acidobacteriaceae bacterium
ATGTGAACGACTTCGACTTCAACAATCGCTCTTATCGCGTGTACGTGCAGGCGGACACGCAGTTCCGCCGGAACGCGCAGGATCTGCGCCAGTATTACGTCCGTTCCGACACCAACCAGATGGTGCCGCTCGACAACCTCCTTGCGGTCGAGGAGACCAGCGGCCCGCAGGTGATCTACCACTACAATCTCTTCCGCTCGGCCGAGATCGACGGCTCGCCCGCGCCCGGGCTAAGCTCCGGCCAGGGCCTATCCAATATGGTGAGCCTGTTCGACAAGAACAAGCTGCAGGGCATGACCTTCTCTTGGACCGGCATCGCGCTTGAGGAGATCGAATCGAGCGGAAAGGCCATCATCATCTTCGGCCTTGGACTTTTGGTGGTCTATCTCGCGCTCAGCGCACAGTACGAGAGCTTCGCCTTACCCTTCATCATCCTGCTTGCCGTGCCCATGGCGATCCTCGGCGCGCTTTCGCTGGTGGCGTTTCGTCATTACTCGGATGACGTCTATGTGCAGATAGGCCTGGTGATGCTGATCGGCCTCTCGGCAAAGAACTCCATCCTCATCGTCGAGTTCGCCGAGCAGCAGTTGGAACACGGCAAGAGCATCATCGACGCGGCCATCATCGCCGCCGAACTGCGCTTGCGGCCGATCCTAATGACCTCGATCGCGTTTATCCTCGGCGTGCTGCCGCTCTATTTTGCGACCGGCGCGGGCGCATACGGACGAAACTCCGTGGGCACGGCCATCGTCGGCGGCATGGTGCTCTCGACCTTCCTGAACCTGGTTTTCATCCCGGTGTTGTACGTCATCTTCAAGACGGTGCTCGGGGCGTTCTCAAAGAAGAAGCCGGCGCTCGGCAGCGCGGAAGCTCCACCGTCGCGCGGCGGAATGTAACTGCTTTCAGCACGCATAAACATGCAGCAGATCCGCATGATCATTCGTGTTGACGCGGCTATTGCACGCTGCCAAGCTCGTCGATGAGGTACTTACAATGGGTACGCAGCCGATCTCGCCTTCTGCTTCCATCTTTCCCGCGATGCTTGCGCCGACGCAGCTTCGCCCAGCGCTGCTCATGTGCGCGCCCACGCTCTACGAAGTCGATTACGTCATCAATCCGTGGATGTCCGGCAATGTCCACGCCGCCTCGCGCGACCGCGCCATGGCGCAGTGGCAAAACCTCTACAAAGCCGTCAGCCTCGTAGCCGATGTCCTTCTGGTCGACCCCCAACCGGGTTCGCCCGACATGGTCTTCACCGCGAACGCCGGTCTGCAGCGCGACGGAACGGTGGTCCTCAGCAGCTTCTTCCACCCGGAGCGGCAAGGCGAAGAGCCGCACTTCCGCCGCTGGTTTGTCGAGGCGGGCTACCGCGTCGTGATGCTGCCGCGCGCGACACCGTTTGAAGGCGAGGGCGACGCGCTCTTCTCGACCGACGGCGCGCAGCTGTGGGTCGGCCACGGGCCGCGCACGGTGCTCGCCAGCCATGAGTGGCTGCGCGATGTCTGGCAAGTGGAGGTTGTGCCGCTGCGCCTGGTCGATCCCCGTTTCTACCATCTCGACACCTGCTTCGCCCCGCTGGCCGGTGGCTTCGCGCTCTTCTATCCGGGCGCGTTCGACGTTGAGTCGCTGGCCCGCATCGAGGCGTTCTATCCCGCCAAGAAACGCATCGCGGTCGCCGAAGACGACGCAGTCCGCTTCGCCTGCAACGCCGTCAACGTCGGCAAAACGATCATCATGAACCGCGTAAGCGAACGGCTTGCGGAAGCATTGCACCACGCAGGATTTGCGGTGTCGCAGATCGATCTAAGCGAGTTCCTCAAGGCCGGCGGCGCGGCCAAATGCCTCGTCATGAAGCTGGGTCCAGTGAGTACCTCCGCGTCGTGAACTAAGTCGAGCGTTCCCGCAAGCCAATGCTATGATCGCCCATCATGGAGCGTGCATGAGCGACGAAGCGGAGGGCCCTAGCCGAGAGCAGCAGTTGTACTTGCGCAAGTTCGTTGCCTTGTCGGTCGATGTGCGCTATGTAAGTACTTACCGGGATCAGTTGGGCCAGTGGGTGACCGCCGCCGCGACGATACGCGCCGTAACTTCCAGCGCGAGTATCGGGGCATGGGTGGTATGGAAACAATATGCGTTTGTTTGGGCATCGCTCATCGCCGTGTCCCAGGTAATGGACGGGCTTCAGGAGGTGTTCCCCCTTTTACAAACAGAGGCAGGCCCTGAGCAGGTGGTCGAGAACGCTCGACCGATTGTTTGTAGAGGCGCAACGGAACTGGGACGATATATCGAGCGGAAGATGCACAAACGCTCAGATACGCAGATGCTCCACAGTGTACGCACCCGGAAACAGCAGCGGAAGCCAAATACTTCCCAATGGACTTCCCCGGAAGGAGTTACTCTTTGAGAACGCGCAGCAAGGAGCGACGCTGTTCTTTCGCGCGCGGTATGATGTGGTAGAGAAATAAGCGGAGGCGACATGGTCCAGACCGGCGATTGCCAACCATTGCGTTTCAAAAAAGGAAGAGAAAGCTCCATTCCTCCCGTCACCATTAAGATTCCGCTGCCGAAAGGCGTGGTTCCTCCTCCGGTCGCCCCGACGCAAGAACGGAGCGCCGCTAGCCCCGCTCGCGGATCTCAGACGATCACGACATGGACATCCTGTAGCCGAAAGACCTGAGCCAGCTCAGGATCAACGCTGCCGTCCGTAATGATCGTGTGCAGCTGGCCCGTGGCACAGACCTGGTTGGGCGTTACCACCCCCAGTTTGCTCGCGTCGGCAACGGCGATCACCTGACGCCCGTGCCGCACCATCTCGCCCAGGATCAACGCCTCGTCGGATTCGATCACCGTCAGGCCGTGCTCCGGGTGAATGCCGCACGCGCCCATAAACACCTTGTCAAAATGCAGCTTTTGCAGCGAGTGGAAGGCGGTCGCGCCCACCATCGAGAACGCTCCCGGCCAGCGGATCGATCCGCCCGTCAGCGTCACCTTCGCATTCGGCTGGCTCGACAGCTCCATCCCGATGTTGACCGCCGAGGTCACGATGTGAATCCCTTCGCGGTGCCGCAGCGCGCGGGCGATCTGCGTAGTGGTCGTGCCCGGCGAGAGCGCGACGGTGTCGCCTTCGACGATCATCTCGGCGGCGGCGAGCGCGATGCGACGCTTCTCGTCGGCAAAACGCTCCTCGCGTAGAGGGAACGCCGCGTCGAACTTGAACGGCTCGTAGGTCAGCTTGCCGGCGAGCTCGACCGATCCGTGTGGGCGATTCACCAGGCCGCGCTGCTCCAGCTCGATCAGATCGCGGCGAACGCTCGCCACCGATGCGCCCGTGGCGCGCGCCAGGTCCTCGACGTTGCTCGACCCCAGCTGCAGCAGCAGATGCAGGATCTGATGAGCGCGGTTCTGTTTACTCGCGGCCAGGGCATCCTCCTGTTCAAAATCAGATGAAAAAACTGAGCCTAAATGTGCAGCTTACCGCATGCAATTGATCCTGGATTGCACGAAAGTTCA
>CAXTWP010000340.1:0-1127 GCA_964247945.1 uncultured Acidobacteriaceae bacterium
TGTTCCCCGCAGTAACCATCTTGCAGCCTTGCAGGATGACACACGCCAGCGGTTTATAGATTGAATGCGTCAGCTCGCTTGGCCGAAACGCCCGAACAATAGAAACCCCTGGCAAACCTGTTGAGAAAACACCATTGTCGGTTTCGAGCCGGTCCGTGTGTCTCCGAACGGCTTGTCTCAATTCTTCCAGCATGGTCTCGTATCTTTAGGCAAGTTTTCTGCAATCTTCGGCAAGCGCCGCAAGGCCCCTGTGAGAGATAGTAGACCTGTGGAGGAGAACAAGCAATGAGCACAATCACCTTAGTTACCGGCGGAAGTCGCGGCCTTGGGAAAAATACAGCGATCCATCTTGCAGAAAGAGGCAACGATGTCATCGTCACCTATCAAAGGCAGGAAGCCGATGCGAGGAAGGTAGTAGAAGAAGTTCAGGCAATGGGGCGGAAAGCAACATCGCTGCAACTCGACGCTGCGGCTGTAAAGACCTTCGGGGCATTTGCAGAGCAACTCAAGGCGACGCTGCGCGAGATCTGGAATCGTGAAGACTTCGACAACTTGGTGAACAACGCGGGCCATGGCGATTACAACCTCATCCAGGACACAACGGAAGAGCAGTTCGATGCCATAGTCAATGTGCACTTTAAGGGAGTGTTCTTCCTTACGCAGGCCCTGTTGCCGCTGATCGTCGATGGAGGCCGCATAGTCAATCTATCCTCCGGCCTGACGCGTGTATCCGCCCCAGGCTGGGCTGCCTACGCCTCTGCCAAGGCAGCCGTCGAAGTGCTGACTGTCTACATGGCCAAGGAGCTCGGTGCCCGCCGGATCACGGTAAATACTGTCGCGCCAGGAGCCATCGAGACGGATTTCTTCGGTGGAGCTGTACGGGATACTCCTGCATTCAACAAACTCTTTGCCGACATGACTGCGCTTGGCCGAGTAGGCCAACCGGAGGATATCGGACCCATGATTGCGTCGCTTCTGTCTCCTGCTAACCGCTGGGTGACAGCGCAACGGATCGAAGTTTCTGGTGGCCAAGGCATATAACGCGACGCGTCGGGATTCTGAACGGCAGCCGTTCAGAATCCCCTGCTTTTGTAAAAAAAAGGAAGCAACATGCCGAAGATCTATCT
>CAXTWP010000340.1:1137-3508 GCA_964247945.1 uncultured Acidobacteriaceae bacterium
TTTCTGGTGGCCAGGGCATCTAAAGCGAGTCGTAGGGATTCTGAACGGCAGCCGTTCAGAATCTCCTTCTTTCATACAAAAAGGAAGCAACATGCCGAAGATCTACATGCATTACCCATCGGGAGCGTTTTCAAACGCGGCCCTACACTTACTCGCGGAAGAGCTTACTACGGCTGGGCTGGAGTGTGAGTACTTGCCCGATACCCCGTTTGTTCGCAGCACTGTCTGGATATACATGAACGAATACCAGCAGGATCGGGTCTTCGTTGCCGGGCGGCCGAGTCAAACACCTGTCATCAGCTTAGAGGTCAATGTTTTCGAAGGTGGCCTCGATGACGATGCGAAAGGCCGAGTCGTTCAACGATTCACGGCGCTGATAGCGAAGCATTTGGGTTTCGCGGACGGACAACGTTGTCCCGCATATGTGCTCATCCGAGAATCGAAAGCCTCAAACTGGGGCGTGTTTGGAAACCGGATCACCTTGGAGTCACTTCGCAATCCGCCCGCCGATGCGGTCCCGGTCTAGCAGGATGAAGGGCGTTGCTCTCTTCAGGAGCGGCCGGCCGCCTTGCAGCTCGTGGGTTCTCAAGCACCGTGGGGATTGAATCCGAAGGTCGAAGTGAACGGCGTTCGTATCTGCTACCGCATGGCCGGTTCGGGCGAGCCGGTCGTCCTCCTGCATGGCTTTCCCGATACTTCGTACGCTTGGCGCAAGGTGATGCCGGCCTTAGCGGAACACTACCGTTCTCGCGCCGGACCTGCGCGGCTTTGGCACTTCCGACCGGCCCAACGGGTATGACAAGCGCATCGTGGCCGAAGACATCCACCAGCTCGTTCATCAACTTGGACTTGGCCCCATCAGTCTGGTCAGTCATGATGGTCGGCATGATGGTCGGCTACGCTCATGCTTTAAGGAGCTTTGCAGCTAGGGTCATGCGCCAGTCTGTGAGGTAACCCATGGGCGGCTTCCAACTTTTCCCTAAAAAGCTGCGTAGAGGCTGTCCGCGACATGCCCGCGGCATGAGCCATATTTGCTAAGGTCCATGCTCGCGCGGTTGTTCATGCAGAGAAGACAGCGCGGCACGCAAGCGTGCATCTGCAAGCGCATTAAGCCAACCTGGAATTTTTTCCACGTCTTCTGACACATGCAGCCGGAGTGCTTCGACGAGCATTGTGTAGGCAATCTGCTGTGCGATCAGCGTGCTTCCTGGCTAAGGGTTCCGCATCTCGCGCAGCAGCCGCTCGACTGCCCAGCGCAGCGTTCCGCGCTGTACCTCGCTTTCCAGCAAGACCATGCGAGGCAAAGCATCGAAAAGAAATTGCGCGTCGCCTTCCAGTCTGAAGTGACTTCCAAGAATAAGAAAGTCATTGCCGAGGGTTAACGGCAGAATGCCGTTGTAACGGTCCTGTTGTGAAAGCTCCGCCTATAACTTCGACGGCTGCGAGAGTTCACTGGAAAGACTGAACGGCCAACCTCGCGGAAGGAGAAAACAGCTTCCTGTATGCAATTGGATCGGTTCCGCAACATTGTCCACGGCAAGCCAGCACGTTCCTCGCACGACGCTGTAGCACTTGACCATCCCGTGCGCTGGGAAGCGAACTCCCCAGTCGCGGCCAGCGCTTAAGCCGCCTGTGGAGTAAGTGCGCGGCTGCACGAGGGCGAGGATGTCTGATAAAGGGTCCATAGCTTTGTACGCACACGACGATTCTTCGACGGCGCAGCATTGATCGTACAGCGTCAGTCCCATAGCCTCGATTTGGAGGCAGTACATGCACATCTTCGTCACTGGCGGCTCCGGTCAAACCGGCCCCGCAATCATCTCGGAACTGGTCGCCAATGGCCACACGGTCACCGGCTTAGCACGGTCTGAAAAGTCAGTAAATCGGCTAATCGAGCTTGGAGCGCATACACTTCATGGTTCTCTTGACGACTTGGAAGTGCTGGCGGAAGGGGCGGGAGCTGCTGATGAAGTGATTCACATGGCGTGTGGCGGGGACTTCTCAGATCCTGAAGGGATGACGCGGCGCGACTGCGCAGCAATCGAAGCGATGGGAGGGGCGCTTACCGGTTCTGGTAAGCCCTTGGTGATTACTTCCGGGACATTGGTGATGCCGACTGGCAAGGTCGCCACGGAACAGGATGCTCCAGACCGGCAGTCGCTCGGGACCTTAAGGATACCGGGCGAGCAGGCGTGTCTCGGCTTCGCCAATCAAGGAGTTCGCAGCATTGTCCTGCGGCTTGCTCCCACGGTTCATGGACCGGATGACTACGGATTCATCCCATTCTTAATCTCGGCCGCGCGGCGCCCTAGGCGGTATCCACATATAGCTCAAGTCTGAGCCAAGCGCAGGCGAGTGCTGTGCAGGCGCG
>CAXTWP010000341.1:0-3507 GCA_964247945.1 uncultured Acidobacteriaceae bacterium
GAGCGGAAGGGGCGATGGGTGACCAAGCCTTGCTCGGCGTCGAGCACCCCGGCGACGGAATGAATTTTAGTGGTTTCAAGAGCTTCTTCGAAGCGCAATGGCGCAAGGATGGACGGCAGGCGCTTGGCGAGCATCGTCTTGCCGGAGCCGGGCGGCCCGATCATCAAGATGTTGTGGCCTCCGGCGGCGGCGACCTCGAGGGCGCGTTTGGCGACCTGCTGGCCGCGAACGTCCTTGAAGTCGAAAGGGAAATGCTGTAGCTCGTTCAGCAGTTCAGTGGTTTCCACCTGTAAGGGCTTGGCGTTGGGTGTGCCGAATGCGGCGGAGTTGAGCAATTCGCGCACTTCGAGCAGGCATTTTACAGGATAGACGTTCACCCCGGCGACGACGGCGGCCTCGCGCGCATTGCTGGCCGGGATGATGAGATTGGGTACCCCGCAGGCGCGCGCGGCCACGGCGATGGGGAGCATTCCTTGAACCGCGCGGAGACTGCCGTCGAGACCCAATTCGCCAACCAGGAGGAAATCGGTGAGCTCTTTATTGTGGAGCGCGCCGTAGGCCCCGAGAATGCCGATGGCAATGGGCAGATCAAAGCCTGAGCCCTCCTTCTTGAGGTCTGCGGGCGCGAGATTGATGGTTATGCGGGTAGGCGGGATGTCAAAGCCGGAGTTTTTGATGGCGGAGCGGACGCGATCGCGGCTTTCGCGTACAGCGGCATCGGGCAATCCGACTGTGTGGAACTCTTCCTGATTCAGCTTGACGCCGGAGTAATCGACCTCGACATCGATGATGTGCGCGTCGATCCCGTAGACGGCGGCGCTGCGGACTTTGAAGAGCATGATTGGCCTGATGCAACCTTGAGGCGGTAAGTGGGGCAAGTGTAGCATCCCGGCGCATCGTTCCCGCTTCCGTAGAACTTGGGAAGGTCACGAAATATCCTCGGCAAACCTCGCGAGTAGCTCGTCAACAGACCGTGTGTGAACTCGCATCGACGTTAGCTGCTACGGAGTCGTTCGACCGGGATATAGAAGTGCGCAACAGATTGCGGTTACTGGAAATGTCGATGTCGCGGTACTGATAGGCTGGTCTACCGCAGTGTCGACGACGCTTGGTGTGCTGTCAAATGCTGTGAGCCTGCCTTAGCAAGGAGATTAGAACGATGTCTGAATCAACCCCTGACCTTGGCGGCCGAGTGCCGCTCTTCGAGCCGCGGAAGCTTACCGCAGCGCAGCAGGCACTCTTCGACCGAATTCATAGCAACATCATTCCTTGGGCGGAGTCGTCCGGCTTCAGAGCCAAGCTGGAAGACGGAAAGTTGTTAGGCCCCTTCAACACGATGCTGCACAGCCCGGAGATCGCGGATTCTTTTTTGGCCCTCCAGGGGACGGAGCGGCAGAATACAACGCTGACCGCGCGCGTTCGCGAGGTGGTCATCCTGACGGTCGGCGCTGTCTGGAAGTGCGACTATGAGCGCTACGCACATACCGCGGTTGCCCGCAAAGCAGGTCTGTCGGACCGGGCCATCGAAGCCCTCGTGAAAGGCATTCAAGCCGGCGATCTCAACGAAGCGGAGAATCTTGCGCAACGCGTCACCTGGCATTTGACGGCGGAGCATCAGCTTCCGGAGCCTCTTTACACAGAGGCCGTATCGGCCTTCGGTGTCCGAGGTCTCGTCGACTTGATCTTCCTCGCCGGTTGTTATGAGACCGTTGCGTCATTGCTGACAGCTTTTCAGGTTCCTGCGCCAGGATAGCAGATGGACGCCGGGGTGACCGTTCCGATCCATGACCGTAGCTCAAGCACGGGCCTTCGTCAACACAAAGTTAGATCGGCACAGAGCGCTGTCGATTTCGACCACGATGTGAACTCACATCTTGGCAGGAAAAACTTTGGATACGAGCAGATGCTTGGAGGATCATTGTGCGATCTGAACCCACAATGCCAAACGAACAGCCCCAAAACAGCCACTGGTGAAAATGGTTCTCTTATCAGAGAGGCTATTTACCTATCAGTCTTTTGTAATCTGGTGCCGGGAGGGGGGGGGTCGCTCTTCAGCCCGGTGTTGATGGATCGTAAGTTGCTCATTCGACATTGTGCCAAACGAGGCAGATGCGGCAAAAGCGAGTAGGTTGGGCACAAATTGGGCACGCATCCACTCGGTGGCGTGAGCTTGCGTTGCATGTGGAGCGCAGAAACCTAACAGAAGGCTCTACGTGCGTTTTTCTGTCCGTGAGCTAGGGGTATAGCGGATAGGACAGAAAAGCCCCTGAGAGAACAGCTGTCGCAGGGGAATCGGGCTCCCAGCGGGCAATGGTGCCCTAAATGATCAGGACCGGCCTGCTTTATGGCGCTTAAGCCACCCATCCGCTTCCACTGCTTGGCGGCAAGCCTGGAGCAGCTCATCGCCCGTCTTGGCCGTGCGGAGCGCTGCGCGAATGACCATGCTGTCGGTAAGTCGCAGCCCCTGCCCCGATAGCCAAGCCGCGAGTTCTCGCAGGGTTCGCCGGTCCTCATCATGAAGCCAGAACTGAGCCGGTGCGCCAAATTTACGCGTAACTGGCTTCGTATTCCTTCGTGGCATTGTTTCAACGGCAACCAGCGCCTGGTCCATGGCGTCGAGTTGGGTGAACGATGTTTTACGTTGGAGAGCCGCTAAGAGGCTGTCTTGAACCTTGGTGCTGCGGGGTTTCATGTTCATTGATGACACTCATGAGACTACGTTGTCTGTTGATACTGCACTCTCTACTAGGTCATAGACAGCAAGGCAACCGCGAATTGGAGGGCCTCTTCGCGGGCCGCGCCGTCTAACGCTTTCCAGCCCTGAGCGATGGCATGTCGATAGCATTCGCGGGCGCTGAGATTGACGGGCAAGGCGGGAGCGCTGATCTGCTTTGCGCTTTCCTCCAGAAGGCGGCCCAATACAGTGGTCTTCCGCACCTTGTTGAAAACGACGCGAACGGCGGCTTTGCCGTTACGACTTCGAACGAAACGGACAGCTTCTTCGGCCTCCCACACGTCGGCGGGAGCTGGGGTCGCCACTATGAGGGCTATGTCCGCATTCCGTACCGCTGTTGCAGTCGCGGTATGTTCGAGATTGGGCGGCGTGTCGTAAATGACGATCTCGGCATCCGCCCTCATATCTGGCCTGCTGCCATGAATGAATTCAAGCGATTTGGTGCTGGTTCCCTGAGCGTCCCAGTCGTGAATGATGACCGACTTCCCAGCGTGACGGAATGTTTCGTAGAGTAGGAGCGAGACAGTACTTTTGCCGACGCCGCCCTTTTTTGCGAGCAGGGTGATGTTCATGGAAACGAATCTAGCAGTCTCATCATGCTGTGCAAGCTCTGCTTTCTGTGCTGTCTGTGTAGTCTCATGAGTGTATGGCATTAGTGCTAGCAGCCAATGCTTCGGCCTCTAGGAAAATTACCGATAACCCTTGAGGGCAGATGACAAACTAGGACGTGTTCACACTATCTGAGTGCTTCTACGATGAGAGCGAAGTTGAGG
>CAXTWP010000342.1:0-3498 GCA_964247945.1 uncultured Acidobacteriaceae bacterium
GGCGCATGCTGGACCTGGTGCTGTTCTTTGGGCTGCCGACGGCGGCGGTGCTGGTACCGGCGAAGATTCCGTACCAGGGCGTGGTGTTCTTTCTGTTGTGGGTGCGGACGGCGTTTCGGTTCTACAACCGGGTGATGCGGGCGAACTTTCCGTTTGCGGAGACGGTGGTATCGATCGCCGGGGTGCCCGTGTTTGCCTGGCTGCTGGTGCGGAGCGTCGTGGATCACCGTATCAACAAACGAGTGAGATGGAAGGGACGCAGCTATGGGACGGAGCATTGAGGGTGAATCCGGGGTTTGAAGCCGGGCGTCTAAGCTGGTAACGATATGGTTCTGTTGACGCGCAAGGTTGAGTTTTCGTCCGCGCACTTTTACTGGGTGGACGCGTGGACGCCGGAGGAGAATGAGCGCGTATTTGGGCGGTGCGCCAACCGCAATGGGCATGGGCACAACTACGCGCTGGAGGTGACGGTGGCAGGTGAGGTGGACCCGGTGTCCGGTTTTGTGGTGGATCTGAAGGAATTGAAGGAGATTCTGGAGCGCGAGGTAGTGAGTGTGTACGACCATCGCCACCTGAACTTTGAGGTGCCGGAGTACGGGATGCTGGTGCCGACGACGGAGAACATGGCGGTATCGATCTGGTCACGGCTGGAGGGGAAGATTCCGCATGCGCGGCTCTACCGGGTGCGGGTGTACGAGATGCCGGACCTGTTTGCCGATTACTACGGTGAAGCATGAAGGTGTATCTGTCGCGGCGGTTTCAGTTCTCGGCGTCGCACAGGCTCCACGCGGAGAGCTACACGGCGGAGCGGAACCGGGAGGTTTTCGGGAAGTGCAACAACCCGCATGGTCATGGGCATAACTATGTGGTCGAGGTGACGGTGAGCGGGGCGGTTGATCCCGTGACGGGAATGGTCTGCGACCTGGCGGCGCTAGATGAGTTTGGGCGGGAGCGCCTGCTGGGACGGGTCGATCATCAGAACTTGAACATGCTGCCGGAGTTTGCGGAGGCGGTGCCGACGACGGAGAACCTGGCTGTGGCGGTATATGGGATCTTTGCGGAGTTTGCCGGAGCACAGCTTGAGAATGTACGGGTGGAAGAGACGGGAAACAACTCATTCGACTATCCGGGCTTGTCTGTTGAACCACGACGAAAGGCACGACCATGAAGGCATCCTCCACTCTCGAAGGCCCCGCAACGCTGGCGGATGTTTCCACGCAGGACCTTTACCGCGAACTGATCTCCCGGCTGGGCGAGGACCCGGACCGCGATGGTCTGGTCGGGACGCCGGGGCGGATGGAGAAGTCGATGGCGTTCCTGACGCGCGGGTACACGCAGGACGTGACGGAGGTGGTCCACGACGCGCTGTTCGACGTGGATTACGACGAGATGGTGATGGTGAAGGATATTGAGTTTTACTCCATGTGCGAGCACCATCTGCTGCCGTTCTTCGGTAAGGCGCACGTGGCGTACGTGCCGAACGGTAAGGTCATTGGGTTGAGCAAGATTCCGCGGCTGGTGGATATGTTTGCGCGGCGGCTGCAGGTGCAGGAGCGGCTGACGCGGGCGGTTGCGGACGCGATCTCGGGGGCGATTCGACCGCAGGGCGTGGCAGTGGTGCTGGAGGCGTCGCACCTATGCATGATGATGCGCGGGGTGGAGAAGCAGCACTCGGCTACGGTGACCTCGGCGATGCTGGGGGTGTTCAGGACGGAGTTGCAGACTCGGAATGAGTTTCTGTCGCTGGTGCGGCGCGGTGGCACGCTCTAACCCCTGTAGTCTGAAGAGATGAATGGATTGCTGGTGCTGGATAAGCCCGCAGGTTTGACGAGCCACGATTGTGTGGCCGTGGTACGGCGGGCTACGGGCGAAAAGGCGATCGGTCATTTGGGTACGCTTGATCCGATGGCGGCCGGGGTGTTGCCGCTGCTGCTGGGCAAGTACACGCGGCTGGCGCAGTTCTTTGGGCAGGCGGAGAAGGAGTATACGGGGACGATCCGGTTTGGTTGGGCGACGGACACGTTTGACGCTGAGGGGGAGCGCGTGGGAGAGGTGCGGCCACTGACAGTGGGGTTGGAGGAACTGCGCGGAATGGCTTTGCGTTTCAGCGGAGCGATGGAGCAGATGCCGCCGGTGTTTTCGGCGAAGAAGATCGGTGGGGTGCCGGCGTACAAGCTGGCGCGCGCGGGGGCGGAGGTGCCGGTAAAGCCTGCTCGAATCTTCATTCATCACTTTGAGTTGCTGGAGCTAAATGCTTATTCTGCTATGTTTGCGATGACGGTCAGCGCCGGCGGCTATGTGCGATCCGTAGCGCACGAACTAGGGCAGATGGCTGGATGCGGAGCACATTTGAGTGGCCTGCGGCGGGTCCGGGCAGGTGCGTTTGGACTGCGGCAAGCCGTGACTCTGGAGGGGCTGAAGGCTATTGCTGGAGAGCCGGACGCGCTTGCCGAGCGGCTGCTGCACGCTCGGATGCTGCTGCCGGAGATGCCGGCCGTCACCGTCGATGAACAGACGGCGGGCAAGATTCGGAACGGGATGCAGGTGAACCTGGCGGAGTTCTCGCAGGCACAGTTGGTGAAAGTGTTTACCTCGCCGACGGAGTTGCTGGCGATCGCTAAGCGGGTAGCGGGGACGCTGATGCAGCCCGTGGTGGTGATGAGCGAAGGGAGTTGACGGTGAGCCGGGCTGATTTCACGATGGCGGAGCAGGGGAGTGGACCTGTCTGAACCTGTTCCTCACGGCCGGCTTTATCGCCGCGTTGGACTGCCCATGCTGGCGATGCTGCGGATGGGGGCGTCGCCGGAGAAGCTGGCGTGGAGCCTGGCGGTAGGACTGCTGATCGGGATCAACCCGATGCTGGGGAGCACGACGTTTCTTTGTCTGGGTGTGGCGATTCTCTTGCGGCTGAACGTGGCGGCATCTCAGCTCGCAAACCATGTGGTGTATCCGTTGGAGCTGATGCTGGTGATTTCTTGGATTCGACTGGGATGCCGTGTCTTTGGGACGGAGGCGATGCCGCTTTCGGTTTCCGGGCTGCTGGTTGCGGCGAGAACTCATCCTGTCGCGCTGACGCGGCAACTTTGGATGTGGGAGTGGCATGCGCTGGTGGTCTGGGCGGGGTTCGCGGTTGTAGGGGTTCCGGTGGTTGCCCTTGGATTGACCCCGCTGCTGCGCCGGTTGCTGCGAAGGATGGAACGGCACGAGTACCCCATTTTGCCGTAGGATGCGTCAGTCCAGCGACTGAAGACGGAGATTTCTGCGGGAACTACAGACAACACGACGAAGGCTCGAGCAGTTTGCCTGATGGTGTGGAGGCGGAACCGCAGATCCCTCTGGGAATGACAACAAGAAGAACAAGTGCTCCTCTACACCAATGCGACTTTGCGCTAGTGGCTTGGCGCGGGTTTTGGCGCGCGGTAGTCGGGGACGGGGTCGCCGGATTTGATCCAGGCGGTGTAGATCAAATCGCGGAGTTCGGTGGCACCGGTGGCCAAC
>CAXTWP010000343.1:0-3457 GCA_964247945.1 uncultured Acidobacteriaceae bacterium
CCCAGGTTCAGCGTCAGCTTATCGAGCACCCGCCAGTCGTCCTGAAGGTAACCGGCATTATATTGCGTGGTGATCGCGAGCTTACTGGGAACGACGAGCGATCCGGTGGTGGGGTAGCCGAGCAGAACGTCCGCCACGGTCGAGCCTGTCACACCGGAATCGCCGATCTTGGGCGTCGCCCCTTTAGGCGTCGCGATTCCAGAGTTGGTCAGTGTGCTGTCAAAGGTAAAGGCTCCATCGGCGCTGCTCAAACTAGTATAGGTAAGGCTGATGGCGCGGAAGACATACCCAGCCTTGACATCGTGCTTACCGAGGCTCTTGGCAATGCCTGCGACGAAGTTACGCGAAAAGTAAACGGCGGGGCCGGAGTTCGAGGTGCCTTCGCTGGAGAGGCCCGCATCGCCGGTGATCGCAGGGAAGCCTGTTTTTGAAAGCGCGGCCACATAGTTCGCCGGAAAGCCCAAATTCGCCTGGTTGAAGCCCTGGCTGATGTCCAGCGTGTTGTTGGGAAAGCGGTTGAAGCCAAATCCCACCGTCGCGACTGTGGTTGGGTTGATCGTGATGGTGTTCTGGATGCCGACGGCATCAACCTTGCGATAGAGAAGGTAGGAGGAGGAACTGCCGGCGAAGTTTTGGAGCGCGTTACCTCCCGGCTCTTTCGATCCGTAATGCATGTAGTAGAAGTCAGCCAACCAGCGCGAGCCGAACTCGTGCGTCACCTTCCCGATGAACTCATCCGCGCGATCGCCGAGCGTGTCCCCGCCCACGAAGTCGAACGCGCCATAGCCGGTCGGTTGTCCGGCGCTGGGTGCGGGATAGGTCTTCAGGATATTCTGGCCGATGGTATTGATCCGGCCGGCGGGAATAATGTTGCCGGCAAACGGCGTTCGTGGATTGGTAAGCGGGTCGTAGACGCAGCGACCAGTCACGCAGATGCCGTTCGCGACAGTTCCTATGGCGGAGAAGTCGCCCGTGAGTTCAGCCGGTGTAGGCACGACAAACGAGTTGGAGGCGGTCAGCGGGGACCGCTGCCGATAACCTTCCTCCGCCACCCAGAAAAAGGTCTTGTCCTTGCCGCCCAGCATCTGGGGCAGCGGTATGGGACCGCCGATCGCACCGACATAGCTGTAGAACTCCGCCGCGCCGCGTGGAGTTTGCGGCAGCGTAACGCCCGTCAGCGGATTGGTATAGGGTGTCCGGTTATTAAAGAAGAGGTTCGCGCCCCAGTTGGTCTGGCGGGTTTCGCCTTGGAGTACACCGTGGAAGGTGCTGGAGCCGGACTTGAGCGTGGTGTTGAACATGCCACCGCTGGTGCGGCCCAGCTCGGCGTCATAGGTGTTGGCCTGGATCTTCACCTCTTCGACTGCTTCAATGGAGGGGATGATGACAGCCCGGTTGCTGAAGTCCGTGATGGGGATGCCGTCGACGGCATAGTTGTTGGAGCTGAGGGGCGCGCCGGCGATGGAGATGGTGGAGGAGCCGCTCTGGTCCTGAAAGCGCACGAAGCGGGGATCGCCGACGGCGGTCACGTTATTGTCGAGCTTGGAAAACAGGAAAGGATTGCGCCCGGGATTCGGCAGATTTTCCAGCTTTTGCGAGTCGATCAGCTGCCCGTTGTACGAAGTGCCGTTGTTAACGATCGGCTCGGCCGCCGTGACCTCGACCGTCTGGCTTTCGGAGCCGATGGTCAGCGTCATGTCCACCGGGATCGTATCGCCGGAGTCGACGACGATGCCCTTATGGGTGAGCTTGCTGAAGCCGCCGGTGATTGCTGTTACGGTGTACGTGCCAGGGGCGACGGCGCTGAAGGCGTATTCTCCCGCGCCGTTGCTGGTGGTGGTGCGCGTGATCTTCGTCGCTTCGGAGGTGAGTTCCACCTGTGCGTTCGGCAGCGCCGCGCCCTGCGCGTCCGCCACAATGCCGCGCACGGCACCGTAGTTGGACTGGCCACGCGCCAAGCCGCCAGTCAAAAGGACGAGAAGCAACGGAAGGGTCCGCTTGAGTAGGGTGGTCATGTTCACGAGAAACTACCTCCAACGTTCAGTGATCAACGGTTTGTACAGACAGAGCCGCGTTCAGCGACGAGGAGGTCGCTGCCGGACCCGTAAGCAATCGGCACATCTGCGCAAGCACAGCGACCGAACGGTGTGGATACACTCCAGACTGCAAGCGCGAACTACGCCTGTGCGTGAGGTGAAGCTATTCAATTGCAGTTATGAACCTGAGCGTAGCCGACGATGAATGGCGTGTCAATAAAGAACTATCTGTTTGCATACATTTTCAGCGCACGCCGCGCTGTCTCAAGTAAAGTGAACGCAAGCCCTCTTCATCGTTCTTCGAAAGGTACTCATGTTCCTGCTGTTTACGCGTACTGTCGTGCTGCTTGCAGTGTCGGCTCTTTGGAGTACCTTGACGATGGCGCAGCAGCCCCGCATCAAGCCGGTGACGCAGGCCGAAATCGATGCGATTACCCGCGACGCCATCCTGATCGACACCCACGACGACGTTCCTTCAAAGACCGTCGATGGTTACAACATTGCCACGCCCAACAAAATGGGACAGACCGATCTCGCGCGCATGAAGGGTTTCCTCGGCGCGGAGTTCTTCGCGGTCTTTGTCGATGCCGAGTACGTCAAGGGCAACCACGCTGCCAACCGCACGCTGCAAATGATCGATACCGTGCGCACCGACGTACTCGCCGCGCACCCCGATGATTTCGTATACGCCACGACCGCCGACGACATCGTTCGCGCGCACACCCAACACAAGATCGCCGCGCTGATGGGCATTGAAGGCGGCCACGCCATCGAGGACTCGCTGCGCCTGCTGCGCGACTACTACGCCCTCGGCGTCCGCTACATGACGCTGACACACTTCAACACCAACAACTGGGCCGACGCCCAGGGCGACATCACGGACGAGAAAATACAGCACCACAACGGCCTCACGCCGTTCGGCAAGGATGTTGTCCGCGAGATGAACCGGCTTGGCATGATGGTCGACATCTCGCACACCGCCGACAAGACCTTCTATGACGCGCTGGAGGTCTCGACCGCGCCCATCATCGCCTCTCACTCCAGCTGCCGCGCCATCTCCGACCACACCCGCAATATGACGGACGACATGCTGCGCGCGCTTGCCGCCAAGGGTGGCACTGTGCAGATCAACTTCGACTGCGCGTACCTCTCGCAGCGCTACTCCGACGCCTCGAAGCCCATCATGGTCGAGCTTCGTCCACGCCTGAAGGAAGCCATGGCAATAGACGATCCCGCCGTCCGGGAAGCGGCGATGGGAAAGCTCGAAGCCGAAGCGACCGCCAAGCTGCCGCCCGCCACCCTCGCCGATGTCGTCGCGCAGATCGACCACGCGGTTCAGATCGCCGGCGTCGACCACGTCGGTATCGGCACCGACTTCGACGGCGTCGGCTGCGTCCCGCTGGAGCTATCCTCCTATGACA
>CAXTWP010000344.1:0-751 GCA_964247945.1 uncultured Acidobacteriaceae bacterium
GCATTCCGGGCAAAGCGCACCTTGGATTGACCCTGAACGTCGCGCCGGGTGCGACAGAAGGTCCGCGCGTCGGCGCGCTTGGCGAGACGCTCGGGCTGCTTCCCCTGCCGCTGCCGCCCAGTTACAAGCTCACGGTCAACGGGGGCAAGAACGCGTTCGTTCTTACGCTGATCAGCGGCAAGCGAGAGGAGGACGCGGAGTTCTATCCCGACGATCCGGACCTGATCGTCAACGCCGCGGAACAGGACATCCAGACGATACCGAACGGCATCCGGCTATGGGCACCCCGCGCACCCGATCTATCGAAGCTGCCTGACGAGCTGCGCGGAGTCCTCAGGATTTCGGAAAAGGAAGCGTACGAGTTCAGCGCGCCCGTCGTTCCTGGGGAGGTACCCGAACCGGAGGGCAGCGACAAGGCTGCCGCCCCCGCGACCTCCGGCATCACGGCGGTCACAGCGATCGGCTTGGCGTTTGTCGGCGGCTTGATCCTGAACCTAATGCCCTGCGTCTTCCCGGTGCTGTTTCTTAAGGGATTGGCGCTGGTGCAGTCGTCGGGTGAGCAGCGCGGCCGCCTGCGCGCGCACGGGCTGGTTTATACGCTCGGCGTTCTGGTGTCCTTCTGGGTAATCGTGGCTGTGCTGTTGATCCTGCGCGCGGGTGGAAGCCAAGCCGGCTGGGGATTTCAGCTGCAGTCGCCGACGTTTATTGCTGTGCTGGCAGCGGGACTGTTCTTCTTTGCCCTCTCGCTGGC
>CAXTWP010000344.1:761-3456 GCA_964247945.1 uncultured Acidobacteriaceae bacterium
GGCGGGGCAGTTCGATCTGGGACTGTCGCTGACCAGCGTCGGCGGGGAGCTTGCTCGGAGACAAGGCTACCCCGGCAGCTTCTTTACCGGCGTGCTCGCCACGATTGTGGCGACGCCGTGCACTGCGCCGCTGATGGGCGCGGCGATCGGGTTTGCGCTGGCGCAGCCTGCGGGCATTACCTTTGCGGTCTTTACCGCGCTCGCGCTGGGGCTGGCGACCCCTTACCTTGCGCTGAGTTTCCAGCCGGCGTGGACGCGCCTGCTGCCGCGTCCGGGTGCGTGGATGGAGACACTGAAGCAGCTTACCGCTGTGCCGCTGTTTGCCACCGTGATCTGGCTGGTCTGGGTGTACGGACGGCTGTATGGTTCTACCTCCGTCAGCGGGCAGGGTGTGGATCATCTCGCATTGCTGCTCTGCTGTCTGCTGCTGCTGGCAATTGCGGGCTGGGCGCTGGGCAAGTGGCCGGCGCGGCCGGGCTCGACGCTGGCGGCGGTGCTGCTGGCGGCAGTAGGGCTGGCAATGCCGCTGTATCAGCCAAAGGACATGACGCTGGCTTGGACGCCGTATTCCCAGCAGGCGCTGGACCAGGCGCGCGCATCGGGCAAGCCCGTCTTTATCGATTTCACCGCCGCCTGGTGCCTCAGCTGCCAGGTAAATGAACGGGCGGTGCTGAAGTCCGCCGAGGTGCAGCGGCAGTTCAGCCGGAGCAACGTTGCTCTGCTCCGCGCCGACTGGACCCAGTACGACGCCGCGATCACCACGGAGTTGGCATTGCTGAATCGCAGCGGGGTGCCGACGTATGTCATCTATCCCGCCAAACCGGGCGCTGCGGCCGATGTGCTGCCGGAGCTGCTGACCAAGGAGCTCGTCCTGAAGGCGCTCGAAAAGGACACGCACTGATGGCATCGGATGAAGAGAAGATTCGCGCCCTGATCGGCCTATGGGAGGCGGCTTCGAACGCAGGGGATCTGGACACTCAGCTGACCCTGATGACCGATGATGTCACCTTCCTGACTGCCGGCAACCTGCCGATGTCGCGCGAGGGTTTTGTCGCGGGCTTTACCCGGATGATGAACCTGGTGCGGCTGGTCTGCCGGTCTGATGTGCGCGAGGTCACGGTCAGCGGCGACCTGGCCGTAAGCTGGAACCATCTCTCCATTGAGATTACGCCGTATCTTGGCGGGGCCACCATCCTGCGCGCCGGAGACACGATGACGGTCTTCCGGCGCGGCGCGGACGGCGCTTGGCGCATCTGGCGCGATGCGAACATGCTGGCCGGTGCGGGCTCGCTTATAGCTATCAGTGGGCGACCGGCTCGCCCATGAGCGTGCCCTTTTCCGCAACGGCCTTCTCCGCCGCGGCTTGCATCTCTTCGTCGGTCATGGTCTGAACAGTCTGTGAGACGGACCACTTATGGCCGAACGGGTCGGTCATTTGGCCGTAGAGTTCGCCCCAGAACATCTTGGCGAGCGGCATGGTCACGGTTGCCCCGCCGGAGATGGCCTTGTCCCAGAAGGCCCGGGCATCGGCAACGCTCAAGGAAAGCGTGACCGGCGAACCGCCGAGTGCTTCCGGGGCCGACAGCGGTCGTCCCATGGTGTCCGAAAAGTCGTCCGAAAGCATGATCAGGCCGCCGTGGATTGAGACGCGCGCGTGCATGATCTTGTCGGTTCCGGGCATCAGGTGCGGCTCACCTTCGGCGACGCCGCCGAAGGCATTGACGTAGAACTGGATAGCTTCGGCCGCGTTGGAGACGACCAGGTAGGGAGTGATGGGGCTGACCGGTGTCGGCATACGTCCTCTTAGGTGAGGTCAAATTGGTTGCAGGAAGCAATTTACCACCGCTACTGCCGGTTGCGGCTCTTAATTTCAGCGATATCGTGCACTCGCTGTGCCAACAGCCGCTCGCGGCCTTCCTGCGTCGGCTGGTAGTAGCGGCGGCCTGCGAGCGACGGTGGAAGGCACTCCATGTCCGCAACGCGGCCTTCGACATCATGCGCGTATTGGTAATCCTTGCCATAGTCGAGCGACTTCATCAGCTTGGTCGGCGCATTGCGCAGGTGCAGCGGAACCGGCTCGGCTGCGGTGGCTTCGATGTCCTTGAGCACTGCGCTGTAGGCGGTATAGACGGCGTTCGATTTGGGCGCGAGGGCGAGATAGACGACGGCCTGGGCGAGGACGAGGTCGCCTTCCGGCTGGCCCAGGAAGTGCATGGCGTCGCGCGCGCTGAGGCAAAGGTTCAACGCCTCGGGGGCGGCGAGGCCGATGTCTTCGACCGCCATGCGGACGACCCGGCGCGCGACGTACATGGGGTCTTCGCCGGCTTCGAGCATTCGGGCGAGCCAGTAGAGCGCGGCGTCCGCGTCTGAGTTGCGCACACTTTTGTGCAGGGCGGAGATGATGTCATAATGCTGCTCGCCGCGCTTGTCGTAGAGCAGCACACGGCGCTGCAGCGCTTCGGTCGCGATGGCTTTGGTGATGGTTCGCTCACCGCGGCCTTCCGCGATCCGTGAGGCGACTTCAAGGGCGTTCAGGGCGTTACGCGCGTCGCCGCTGGCGTAGGAGGCCAGCATCTCAAGGGCGATGGCGTCGGCCTCGAGGTGAAGCGCGCCGAGACCATGCTCGTGGTCGGCGAGGGCGCGGCGCAGAAGGCCCGTCACCTGTTCTTCGGTCAGCGCGCGCAGGGTGTAGACG
>CAXTWP010000345.1:0-3428 GCA_964247945.1 uncultured Acidobacteriaceae bacterium
ACGGCGATTTGATCAATCCCTTCACCAGGGCTCCCGTAGCAAACCTTCCCAGCGCCAGCCTGGACCCGACTGCGCTTGCCTACTTCAAGCTGTTTCCCCGGCCCAATTTACCTGGAGTAGCCAACAATTTTCTTTATAACCCGAGCGGATCACTCTACTCGTCACTCGGAGACCTGCGTATGGACCATCATTTGACCGGAAAGGACACGCTTTTCGGTCGTTATTCCTATAATCGAACGCAAGCGTTTACTCCACCCTACCTGCCGGCGGTCAATGGGGTACAGGCCGGCGGAACCGTTTCCGGCACCCTACCCGGAAACAATCTCACCACGGCTCATAACGGGCAGTTCGGCTACACGCATGTATTTACCCCTTCCTTGTTGCTGGAGCTGAGGGCGGGTTATACCTACTTCAATCTGGATGCGACGCCGCTGAATTATGGACAAAACCTGAACGACAGCCCTCCGTATAAAATCCCGAATGCCAACGAGTGCAGTGTTTGCTCCGGCCTTGCGACGTTCAGCATCGTCGGCTATGCGGGCCTCGGGGACACGATCTCACAAGCCTTCTATAACCAGGAACACAATACGCAGTTCGCCGGAGCTGTGACCTACGTTCACGGACGGCAGACCATGCGCATGGGCTCCGCCCTGATTCGTCGCAACTTCAGCTTCCAACTGCCCCTGTATCCCAAGGGATTGTTTATCTTCGCGCCCACGGTAACGGCACCAACCGCGGCCACGCCGGGGGTCTATATCCCCACCCTGCAGAAGCTGCTCACCGGAACGCAGTACGTCACCATGCGTCAGGCCTTCAACGTCAAGCCTTACGACCGCACCTATGAGCCTTCCGTGTATTTTCAGGATGATTGGCGCGTCCGGGAAAATCTCACCCTCAATTTGGGTTTGCGCTACGATGTTTTCACGAGACCCAACGAGAAGTATGGCAATAACGCGAATTTTGATTTCGACACGTTGACCATCATTGATAATGCGACCGCCGGCTTGCAGAACACGTACACCGACTTCAGCCCGCGTTTCGGCTTCGATGCCACGGTCGCGCCCGGCACGGTGCTGCGCGGCGGATTCGGCTTGACCTTCTTCCCCGGAGACTCCAACAACAGCCTGGTGCTGAACAGTCCCCCGATCGGCTTCAACAGCGGAACTGTCTTTCATCCCGGCCCTCTTTCCGTCTCGGGCATCGGTCCGGTCACCGTTCAGTCCACCGCGACCGCAAATCTCAGCGGTGGTCTTATCTCCAAACCGCTGCACCAGACCGACAGCTACCTTGAACAGTTCAACCTGCTGCTGCAGAAGGAGATTCGTGGGACGGTCATGACGGCGGGCTACGTTGCGGAGTTGGGCCGGCACATCGTCGATTCCTCGCCGAACATCGACCTTCCGGACCCGCAAGGACCGGTGCCGGCGGGAACGCCAACGCCCGCCTTCCGGTACGCCGCGCAGCTACCGAAGGTGACGGGCATCGACTTCTTCGGCAATTTCGGCGCTTCTTCCTATCACTCCGCGCAATTTTCGTTGGAACGCCGCATCTCCCATGGGCTGACCGCGAATGTGAACTATACCTTCGCTCACAACCTGGACGACATATTGCAAGTGTTCAGCGGCGACGGCCTGGGCTCAAACGGTTTTGGTCTCCAGCCATATAACGTAAGCAGAGCTGACTATGGCAACTCTCCGCTCGATATCAAGCACCGTTTCGCCGGATTCTTCAGCTACGACCTTCCCACCGGAAAGTCGGGATCGGCCTTTTATAGAGCGTTAGCCGGGGGCTTTCGACTGAATGGTTTGGGATTCTGGCAGACGGGTGCCCCCTTTACGGTGACGGATGCCACGACGCAAGGTCCCGCCGGAGCTACCGCGGTCGCCCGGATCAACCTTCCGACCGTGACGGCGGACAAACCGAATGTCGTGGGTCCGTACTCGACGGGTGGTCCGCTTACTCAATTCTTCAACACCAACGCTTTTGCTCCGCAACCTATCGGCACGGCCGGCAACGAAGGCCGCAACCAACTCTTTAGCCCCCATCTTCGGCGCGGCGACCTCTCGCTCTTCAAAACCATACCGGTGCGGGAAGGCGTAAGGTTTGAGTTGCGCGCGGAATGCTTCAACTTTACGAATACGCCCAATTTCGCTCCTCCGAATGCTGTCATCTCGAGCTATACCGCAGCCGGCACCCCGGCGACGACCAATGGATTCGGCACCATTACCGGTACGGCCTTCGGCTACTCAGGCCGCCAGTTTCAGTTCGCGGGACGGTTCAACTTCTAGTTCACCGGAGCGGCGTGCCCGCTTTTCGTCGAGTAGGGCGGCACCGTGCGTCATGACGACACATGCCCTAAAGCCCGCTCCAGGTTACGGTAGATGGTCGGCATATGCGAGCCATCGGGCCGCGGCGGTTGGATACAGTCAGCGTGGCAATGCAATTGTGTATCGTTGAGTAGCTCAAGACATGGGGAGAAGTAAATGGAATCGCCGACGTTTATGGAGACCTTCTATTTCAAGCAAACACCTCTTTCGGTGACTCGGATGGGGTACGGGTCCATGCAGCTTGCGGGACCGCGCGCCACCGGCATGCCAAAAGATCCGAATGCGGCCATTGCTGTTCTGCGAGAGGCTGTCGCTTCCGGCATCACTCACATCGACACAAGCGGCTACTACGGTCCGTATACGACCAATCGGATCATTAAGCAGGCTCTTCATCCCTATCCGTCCGGCCTTGTCATCGCAAGCAAAACGGCACCGAAACGCATCGGCGACAAGGTTGTTGCCGCGTTTTCGCGCCAGGAATTGATTGACGATGTCCATGACAACTTACGTGATCTGGGTCTAGATATTCTGGATATCTTCAATCTTAGAGTTGGCCCTCCTATCTGCCCGTCCGACTATTCTGTCGAGGAGCCATTGACCGTGCTTGCCGAACTCCAGCAGCAAGGCCTCATTCGTCATCTGGGATTAAGCAATGTCACGCTTGCGCAGGTTGCAGAAGGTCAGAAGGTTGCGCCGATCATATGTGTACAAAATCTATACAATCTGGCGAGCAGAGCCGACGACGCGTTAATCGATCATCTTGCCGCGCAAGGCATAGCGTATGTGCCGTACTTTCCTTTGCGGGGGTTCTCGCCTGATCAGATGGCTATTCTTGAGGGAGTTGCTCAGTCTGTGCCCGCCACAGCTTCGCAGGTTGCTCTTGCATGGCTGCTTGCGCGCTCCCCGAGTATCCTGTTGATCCCGGGAACCTCCTCACTGAACCACTTACACGAGAACCTTGGGGCTTTGGCGATCAAATTATCTTCGGAAGCTATGGCGACGCTGGATACAATCGGGTTGGGGCAGAGAAGTTAGATAAGTCGGTCATTAGGACGTGTTCACACTATCTGAGTGCTTCTACGATGAGAGCGAAGTTGAGGA
>CAXTWP010000346.1:0-3423 GCA_964247945.1 uncultured Acidobacteriaceae bacterium
CGATGTTCCGCAGATGTTCCCGACTCGCCAGCTCCGGCACCACGCCCCCGTAGTGCGCGTGCAGCGCCATCTGCGAAGCCACCACGTTCGACAGCACCTCACGCCCGCCGCGCACCACCGCCGCCGCCGTCTCGTCGCACGAGCTCTCGATGCCCAGAATCAGTCCACTTCGCATCCACTCATCCTAAGCAAGGCAATTTACACCCGTAGCCGGTAGGCATTGCACCGGTCCGTCGCCGCATATACATTGTCGTCCAGGAGGTCTTCGCGGCTGATCGAGATCACCTCGCTCCACAGCAGCGCAAACGCCGGGAACTCCCGAAAGACCGCCTCTTGGTGCGGCGTCTGGTAGAGCACTTCGATCAACCCGCCTCCGCCCTGGGCTCGTTCCAGCAGCCGCTCTAGCAGCCGCCGCATCACCGGCGCGCCGAACGGGTTGGCCAAGTGCACCAGGCACGGCCCAGACGGCAGCTGGAACTCGGTAGCGTCGCCGCATACAATTCGCATCGGCCGCCGCACCGGCCCCGCCTCTCGCCAAATGGCAACATTCGCCTCCGCGACCCGCGCCAACTCCGGGTTCAGCTCCACCCCGATCACCTCGCGGAAGTGCAGCTTCGACGCCAGCAGCACCGGCCTGCCCTTGCCGCACCCCAGGTCGACGAACGAGAAGCTTTCCGGCAGACCCGCCGGCGGAGTCGCCAGCCAGCGCCGAATCGTGCCGTGAAACCGCGACGGCGGTATCCCCGCATACGCCGTTATGTAAGCGTCGTGCGCATGGCCCACTCCCGTCATCGCATCCTCCACCCTTCGGTGGATGGCGGTCCGGCACGGCACCCTCTATGATGCAGAGGAAACTGACCAGCCGCCAAACGCCGATGCCCCAGACACTCACCGTGGATGAACGCAGCACCACCGCAAGGTTCAAGCTCCTACCCACCCTGCGTCCCCTCGTCCTCATCTTGACCCTGCTCCTCGTATGGCAAGGCCTTAAGTCTCTCCATCCCAATGCGCTGCTCCCAGGCCCGCTCGGCGTCCTTGGCGGCCTCGCCGACCTGCTCCAACACGGTCTGCTGCTCAGATACGTCGTCGCCTCGCTCTTCCGCGTCACCTGGGGCTTCGGCGTCGCGGCGCTCCTTGCCGTCCCGCTCGGCATGGTCCTCGGCTGGTACACGCGCGCCGAGATGGCGTTCTACCCCTTGCTCCAGATCCTCCGCCCTATCTCCCCGCTGGCCTGGATCCCGCTCGCCATCCTCTGGTTCGGCGTCGGCGACCTCTCCTCCGTCTTTCTCATCTTCCTCGGCAGCTTCTTCCCGCTCGTGCTCACCGCCATCGACGCCGTCCGCAAGGTGCCCGCCATCTACATCAACGCGGGCCGCAACTTCGGCCTGCGTCCGTTCGACCTTCTCTATCGAGTGCTCTACCCGGCCGTTATCCCGCAGCTCATTGTCGGCCTGCGCGTGACCCTCGGCGTCGCCTGGCTCGTCGTCGTCGCCGCCGAGATGATCGCCGTCAACTCCGGCCTCGGCTTCCTCATCGTGGACGCCCGGAACGCCGGCAACCGCTACGACCTTGTCGTCGCCGGCATGGTCCTCATCGGCCTCATCGGCCTGCTTTTAGACCTGAGCATCCGCCGCCTCGAAACCCTCGACTCAGTACGCTGGAGCTACTCGGAGGAGTAAGACCTTGCCCGCAGCCACCATGCAAAGAACCGTCACTAAGACCGCACTCGAAGCCACCGCCCTCGGCATGACCTTCGAGCGCGACGGCAAAACGCGCGAGGTCCTACGGAGCATCGGCCTCGAAGTCGCCGAGGGCGAGTTCGTCTGCCTGCTTGGCCCCTCCGGCTGCGGCAAGTCGACCCTGCTCAACATCATCGCCGGCTTCCTCTCCCCCACCCGCGGGCAGGTCACCATCGCCGGCGAGCGCGTCCACGGCCCCGACCCGCGCCGCATCTTCGTCTTCCAGGAGCGCGGCGTCTTCCCCTGGCTCCCCGTCCGCGGCAACGTCGCTTTCGGCCTCCGCCGCGTCCCGGCCGCCGAGCGCGACCGCCGCATCCGCCACTACATCGACCTCGTCGGCCTCGCCGGCTTCGAGAACGCCTACCCCGGCGAGCTCTCCGGCGGCATGAAGCAGCGCCTCGAAGTCGCCCGAGCCCTCGCCGTCAACCCCGACATGCTCCTGCTCGACGAACCCTTCGGCGCGCTCGACTCCATCACCCGCCTCAACCTGCGCGCCGAGTTGCTCCGCATCTGGCAGGCCGAGCGCAAGACCATCCTCTTCGTCACCCACGACATCGACGAGGCCGTCCAGCTTGCCGACCGCGTCGTCGTCATGAGCGCCCGTCCCGCCACCATCCAACAGATCGTTTCCATCGACATCCCGCGACCCCGCGATCTCAGCTCCTCGCGCTACCTCGCCCTGCGCGACGGCATCTTCCGCCAGATCGGCATCGCCCAGCAGATATGAACACCTTCCGCACACCCTCGCGCTGGGAAAGACTGCTTTGGCCGCTGCTAGCCCTCGCCACCGTTCTCGCGCTGTGGCACCTATCCGTGCGCTGGGCGGGAACCAAGGTCTTTCCATCGCCTCTTGAGGTCGCGCCAAGCCTCGTCGAACTGGCCCATAAACAGGTCCTCTGGAAAGACATCGCCGACTCGCTCCGCCGCGTCCTCACCGGCTTCTTCGCCGCCGTCGCGCTCGGCATCCCCGTTGGCCTCTTCCTCGGCTGGAACCCTGCGGCCTACCAGACCACCAACCCCATACTCCAGATGCTCCGCCCCATCAGCCCGCTCGCCTGGATTCCCGTTGCCATCCTGCTGCTCGGCGTCGGCGACCGCGCCGCCATCTTCCTCATCTTTCTGGGCGCGCTCTTCCCCATCCTGGTCGCCTGTGTCGACGGCGTCGCCAACGTCCCCTCCGTCTACCGCCGCGCCGGCCGCAACTTCGGCCTCTCGAACACGCAGCTGCTGGCCCGCGTCGTCTTCCCCGCCGCCCTGCCGAACATCCTCGTCGGCCTCCGCATCGCCCTGGGCATCGCCTGGCTGGTCGTCGTCGCCGCGGAGATGGTCGCCGTCGACTCCGGCCTCGGCTACCTTGTCATCGACTCCCGCAACTCCGGCAAGCGCTACGATCTGGTAGTCGCCGCCATGCTCCTGATCGGCGTCATCGGCCTCGCGCTCGACCTCCTCTTCCGTTCGCTGGAACGGCTCAAATCCGTCCGCTGGGGGTTCCGCAATGACTTCTAAGCGCAAGCTCATCCTCTTCGCCGCATTGTGGCTGGTCGTCATCTCCGCCCTGCACGCCACGCTCAACGTCAACTGGGGCGCGGTGCTGAACGACTACCAGCCCCTCGGCAAGCGCAAGATCACCGTCGCCTACATCCCCGTCACCTGCCAGCTCACCTGCCCCGTCACCGACTACATC
>CAXTWP010000347.1:0-2961 GCA_964247945.1 uncultured Acidobacteriaceae bacterium
CCCCCGCCCACCGCACGGGGGGACTGGGTGAGCTAAGTGGTTGCGGGAGTGCGGGTGTCGGCGGCGGGGGTGGGGAGGACTGTCTGCGTAAGGGCGTTGCTGGTGGCCGGCTGCCAGTCAGCGTCGCCCGAGTAAACGGCCGTCACCGTATAGCTCCCGGGGGTGGCAAAGAGTTCAGCGGAGGAGGCGGTCTGCGCCGCCTGACCGGCGAGTAAAGGGAACGGAGCACCAAGGGCAGCTCCATTCGCGTAAAGCTGAAACGTTCCCGTTGGAGCGGCTGCCTGGGAGGAGTCAGCGGTTTGCGATAACGCAACGTAGAACTGTTGATAGCCTCCGCTGCCGACGGAGCCACCGGTGGTGGAGACGGTCGCGACGGGCGGAACTCGCTGAACGGTGAACGGCAGTGGGGCGGAGCTGGAGGGGGAGTAGACGGAGTCACCGAGATAGTAAGCGACCAGGGTGTAGCTTCCGACCGTGTTGAAGTAGATCGAGGAGGTGCCGGCACGGCCGTCGATGAGCGGCTCGGTGGCGAGATAGCCCGACGAGGGGCCGGACGAGCCGATACGGACCAAGCCCGTGGGAACCGGCGAACCGGCGGCGGCGGGGATGGTTACGCCAAAGGTAGCGCTTGAGCCGACGACGATGACGGTTGGATCGGTGCCAAGGATATTTGGCTGGAAGACGAACTTGGGAGTAGAGGCGATACCGGTAACGGTGAGAGCGATTCCAGGGGCGGTGGCCTTGGCAAAGGTGGCGTCCCCGGAGTAGACGGCGGTGATGTCGTAGTTCCCGGCCGCGGCGAAGGGCAAGGCGGGGGTGATTGCCGTGTTGGCTACCAGGGCCACCGGAGCACCGAGCGGAGCGGCGTTGGCATAGAACTGGACCGTTCCCGATGGAGTGCCGGACGCGGTGGAGGCAAAGGTGGCGGTAAAGGTGGCGGTTTGGGCATGGGCGATGGTGGAGGCGCTTGCGACCAGGGTAAGTTTTCCGGCGGCCAACGGAGCGACGGGAGCAGAGGCGGCGTTGAGGAAGTTGGCGACGTCGAGCGAGCCGAGGCCGGTGGCCTGGTCGTAGCCGATGGTGAGGGGGAAGCCGGCAAGGCCGCCGGTGAGCGAAACCGTGCCCGGAGTGCTGTTGTTGCAGAGGCTGGCGGTTGCGGTGGAGCAATTGGGGACGCCGCTCGTGGCGGGAGTCGCATCGTGGAAGGCGGAAGGGCTTGCGGCCGCGGTGCGATAAAGAAGCGGGTTCAGATTGCCCTGGGAGCGGCCTGTTTTTTCGTTGAGCAGAGCGGTGATTCCGGCCATCGTGGGAGCGGCGGCGGAGGTTCCGTAGAAGTATTCGAAGCGGTTGGCGGCGCAATCGCCTCCTCCAGCCGCGTAACAGGCGTAATAACCGTCGTGCGCGGCGGCGGGGAAGCTGATGTCGGGGACATCGCGCGCTCCGTCGGCGGGAACGCCGGTGCCGGTCTGCCATGAGGGTTTCGGCACGTAGATGCTGGCTCCTCCTCCTCCGGCGGCCACGGTATAGTAAGCGCCGATGGTGCCGGGCTCGTTCCAGGCTCCTTCGGGGATGTAGGAGAGGGCCGAGACGAGGCCCGCGGTGTTGGTGGAGGACCAATACTGGGTGGTGTTGGTGTCGACCAACTCGGTGCCTCCGACGCAGGTGGCGAAGGAGCTGGCGCAGATGTAGTTGATGCTGCGGAACTGGAAGTCCGGCACCAGGGCGAACTGGGCGTCGCAGGTGGCGGCTCCTGAATCGGACGCGGAGACGAAGACGGAGATGCCCTCACTGGCGGCCTGCGCGAAGAGGGTGTCCCAGAGGTTGACCTGGGCTGGACCGGCGTAGACCTCGCAGGAGCCGAAGCTGATATTCATGACAGGGTCGAGGAGCGTCTGGACTTCATACTGGGCAGCGATGTAGATGCCGTTGAACCCGCCGGCGGCGGCGCTGACGACGAGGTCGGCGCGCACGCCCGGGGCGGTTGCGAGAAGGCGGTCGAGGTCAAGGGTGGCCTCGCTCTGGTCGCTGTTGCCGGTGACTCCGGGGTCCGTGCCGGCTGGAGGAACGATGGTATTGGGCAGATTGACGGGAAGGCCGGTGTTGGCCTGGAAGAGCGATATGTCGGAGGAAGCGACGCGGGAGCGGCCGATGATCGCGACCTTCTGACCAGCTCCGTTGTAGCCTGCGTTGTAGCTTGGCTTGAGATTGAACATGACGGCGAAATCGCCGGGAGTGACGAAGTGGGTCGTGGAGTTGAAGGTGTCCTGGGGTCGGAGGCCGGTGGATTGAGGTGTGGGCATGGAGCCGCGCCCATGCATGGGATCGAGGGGGATATCGGCCATGCCGGTGACGGAGCTGACGAGCGTGACGAAGGCGGTGGGGATGGCGGGTTCAACGGTGAGCGCGCGGCGAATCTGATCGCCAACCTGGAAGTTGTGGAGGGGGGTCGAGAAGGCGGCGGCCAGAGTGACGGCGGGCGCGGAGGCGTGCACGAAGACGCGGCTGGGGGTGATCTCATCGACGGTGAGGCCACGCGAGACAAGCCAGGCCGAGAGCGTGTCAAGGTCATGCTGGGTTGGGCCGTAGTTCTCGCCAACCTGCTGCGGAGTGAGCCAGCGGTGGTAACTGGTTGAAGCGGGATTTTGCTGGTCCGCGAGGAGCCTGGTGAAGGCCGCCTGCCGCTCCGGAGAGCGGGAGAGGACGAGGGTGACACGGAGCGGCGTGGCGTCCGGGAGGGAGCCAAGGTCGGCTTCGGCGCGCGCCCAGAGAGGAAGGTGGCCGGAGAGGCGGGTCATGGCGCTGAGGTCGGGATGGAGGGCGACGCGGTCGGACTGAGCGGAAAGAACGGCCTGCCCGTGCGCGCACGCGAAGAACGAGGTGAGCAACAACGCGAGAAAACAACGACCGGAAGCGCGCATGAGGAAGTTCCTGAATTTGCCGTGAGCTTAATGTACGACAACC
>CAXTWP010000347.1:2971-3417 GCA_964247945.1 uncultured Acidobacteriaceae bacterium
CGGCGAAACAGGCGGGCGCATTGCTCCTAACTGCCTCCGGCTGGTTGTTGCTTCTCGGCGACCTGTGGAGCTGCGCAGGAGGGCTTTGAATCGCGGTCTCGCGAGCTTGATTCCGGCCGCTGATCTGCAGATCTGCCGATCTGCCGATCTGCTGATCTAGGGCGTGAGCGCGAGCGACTGGGGGGCGACGTTCCATCCGCGCAGGGCGATTGAGACCGCACCGGCGGCGTTCGCCTGAGGGTAGGAGATGGTGATTGTTTTTGTCTCGCCGGGCAGCAACGAGAGGTAGTTGTCGGTGTAGTAGGCGGGCAGGATACGTTGGCCGCCGGCGGCGTTGAGCAAGGTCAGTTTGGAGGCGATGGCCGGGGTGGGGCCGCTGGTGGTGAGCGAGATGACGGCATGGTTCTCGCCATTGGCCGTGGGGGTGGCGGGCGCGGTGGGGGTGG
>CAXTWP010000348.1:0-3413 GCA_964247945.1 uncultured Acidobacteriaceae bacterium
AAGCCGAATATTCGAGCAGCGTCTCCCAATCGTCGATCCATGAAAACGGGAACGGATCGACGTTCGTAGCGGAGAACCGCAAGATCAGGAACTCGTCGAACGCTGGACGCGCGAGCTCTTCCAACCTCCGTATCGCCGCCGCCGCCTCCTGCGAAGGATGCCGAAACCGCGAGGTTCCGTCCGTCGCAAACGTCCGTTCACCTTCGAACGACGTGTACCCCGCCGCATGGTTGACACCAACCACGGCGATGCATATCGGGTGGGCCTTCTTGAACTCTTCAACCTGCCGCTTCAGATCGCTGATCACACGGTCGATCTGCTTGATCATCGCCTTCGCAAGGATCTTCGTCTCCGCGCCGATCTCAATCGCGCTCAGCGGCCCGCGCGCCACCGAGAACCCCGGAACGGTCAACGCGGCGGCCACCGGCACCAACTCGCCAAAGGCTCCGTCACCCCGACGACTCTTGATGCCGATCGTGCGGTTCGCCGTGTTGAGAACGCACGTGCTTTCATCGATGCGCGATGTTAGAAGCGTCGACTTGTTCAGTCTCCGAAGGTCCTCATAAAGATAGCGGACCGCCTTATCCCCCTGCAACGAGTTCCGGTGCAGATACGGCTGCCCATCGAAAAGCCGCCGAAACTGCGTCAACAAAGAGTAGTCGGCCGGATTCATCGCTTCGCGTCGGCAATCACAATCTCGACATCGAACGGCACCGTAAACGGCCGCGCGACCTGCGTCCGGTACAGCCGTTCTTTCGCGAGCGCGAGATACTTCGGCTCCAACTCGTTTGCAATGCTGTTTCGCCCAGCGTTCATCGCCGCCACGCTCGTCGTCGCCGTGCCCGCAAATGGGTCGAGCACGGTATCGCCCACAAACGAAAACAACCGGATCAGCCGCTCCGCAATCTCAACCGGGTACGGTGCGGGATGGCCGCCCCGCGTCGACTCCCCTTTCACATCCGTCCATGAGGTCTTCAGCCACTGCTGCATCTCTCCCTTCGACAACACCGAAAGCGCCCTCTGCATCGGCAACGGAGAACGATACGATCCACCCTTCCTAAAAAAAAGAATGTACTCAAAATCGTTCTTCACGATCGCGCCCGGCTGGTAGGGCTTGCCATAGAAACCGGCACCGTTGCCTTCCGCCTCCGTCGCTCCATTGCTGATCTTCGCCCAAAGGATCGGCGTCAACGAGTCCAAACCCAGCTTGCGCGTGCGCACCATAATGTCGGCATGCAACGGCATTACATGGTGCCGTCCGCCCCGTTTCCGTGGAATGCACACATCACCTACAACGCAGCATATCCGCCCACCCGGCACCAGCACGCGCTCACACTCAGCCCACACCAGGTCTAGCTGATCCAGGAACGCTTCGTAGTCCTCAATGGCACCCATCTGCTTCTCATGCGGCGCGTATTCCTTCAGCGTCCAGTAGGGTGGCGAGGTCACCACGAGATGAACACTCTTATCGGCGATCCATGACAGGTCGCGCGCATCCCCGGGATGCAGACAATGAGTTGTCTTCGCATATTCAGCAGGCCAACGAGAAGTCCGAAAGAAGTCCGCCACCTGCTGCAGCTTCGCCACAGACCCCGGCTCGTTATCTACCGTGCCGTAAGCCAGCCCACGAATCGCTTCCTCATCGGTTCCGACTGGCATCATGCGCTCGATTGTAGCCCAATCTCAGTCGGCAAAATCTCAATTGATACAGATGCGTCCTTGTTCTTCTTGTATGTCATTCCCGAAGGGAATCTGCTTCTCGCCTCTACACCGCTAGGGCCACCCTGCTCTAAGTGAGGCATTAAATGGACCCGTTTCTCAGTTCGTATAAGGCCAAAACCGAACCTCCTTCTTCGCCTTCTCCCCCTTAGCCGCCGCAGCAGCCTCCACCGCCGCCCGAGCCGCTGCCGCCGGACTCCCCATCCCGTTCCGCTCCAGCAGCTCCAGCGCCAGCGCCCGGTAAGCCTCCGCCCCCCGGCTGCGTGCGTCGTACAACGCCACCGGCTTGCCGTGGCTCGGGGCCTCTGCCAGCCGGATGTTCCGCGGAATTGTCGTCCGGTACAGCTTCTCCCCAAAGAACGCCCGCAGGTTCTCCGTCACCTGCTGCGAAAGGTTCGTCCGGTCGTCGTACATCGTCAGCACCACGCCCTCGAGCGCCAGCTCGGGGTTGAACGCCGACGCTACCTTGTCCAGCGTGCTCATCAGCTCGGAAATCCCCTCCAGCGCAAAGTACTCCGCCTGCATCGGCACCAGCAGCCCATCTGACGCCACCAGCGAGTTGAGCGTCAGCAGATCAAGCGCCGGTGGACAGTCCAGCAAAATGAATGGGTATTCATTCCGTACCTCCGCCAACCCTTCTCTCAACCGGAACTCCCGCCGCTCCATCTCCACCAGCTCCAGGTTCGCTCCGATCAGGTTCTTCGACCCCGGAATCAGACCGAGCCCCTCAATCTCCGTCTGCAGCACCGCCTCAGCCGCCGTAACCGTTCCCATCAACAGGTCATAGATGGTGCCACGCTGCTCCTCCTCGAGCTTCCTTCGCACCAAACCCATACCACTCGTGGTATTGCACTGCGGGTCGCAGTCTATAAGTAGTATTTTTAGGCCCTCCAGCGCCAGAGAAGCCGCTAAGTTAATTGCCGTGGTCGTCTTCCCAACGCCGCCCTTCTGGTTCACAATCGCCAGCACCTTCGAGCTTTTCTGAGCTGAGTCCATGAGACTTGAAGACTACCTCCTACCCTTTCCCCTCGCAAGTGCGGCGAATGTTCCACGTGGAACATCCATCAGCAGGAAAGAAGGCGAAGCCTGGAAGTTCGACTCTCAGGCACCAAGATCCCTTCCATACCTGTAGTCAAAACAAGCATTCTGCCGCCGGGATGCACACGCAGCCGAGCGGCTTGTATCGCAAGCTCCATCTTCTCCACCGCCCGCAGCGCAACAACATCAAAGCGTAGTTCCTCAGGCATGAACTCGACACGGCGCGCCCAGACTTCCGTCTCTAACTTCAGCAACCGTACCGCTTCGCGCAGGAAGCTGGCCTTCTTTCCTTGTGACTCCGCTAAAGTTACCGTCAACTCCGGTCGGAGAAGCTGAATCGGAAGTCCGGGAAATCCCGCGCCGCTGCCGTAATCCAACAGCGTTCGCGGTTGAGCAGGAAGATGAAGACCGGCAAAGAGGCTCTCGCCAAAATGACGCCGAACGATCTGTTCCGGGTCACGGATTGCGGTTAGATTTGTGCGCGCATTCCACTTCACCAGAAGATCCAAGTACAGCGAAAGTTGCGGGATCAAATCCGGTGAAACAGAGGCTGAACCGAGATAAGGTTCAAGCAGTTCAGAAACGCTGCGATGAGACCGGAGCCATGACATGGAAGATAGCAGGTGATGTTCCACGTGGAACAGTCGCAAGCACCA
>CAXTWP010000349.1:0-3388 GCA_964247945.1 uncultured Acidobacteriaceae bacterium
ACCATGTACGCCACGTTCGCCGTCTTGAACGCCAGCCCCAGCAGCACCGCCGCCGCCATGAGCACACAGGACAGCACGACGATGCTTGTCAACAGGCTGTAGGTCTTCTGGATCTCCGAGTGGAACTCCAGCGGTAGTTTCTTGTCCCACGTCACTTCACTGCGGAGGTGGATATTTTCGATCATCCGCTGCGCGTCATCGGGCGCAAACGCACCCGACGTCATCAGCACCAGCGGTCCTTCGCGCCGCAGCAGCACCGTGCCCAGGCTTTTGTCGTGCCGCGAGTTCACCCAGCTCTCGAGCGCGCGGCCATGGTCGGCCGCGATCTGCGGCGTCGGGTACAGCAGCATCGTCAGCATCCCCTTGCCGCCGCGCGTCGCATAGTTCGCCGTCACCTCTTCCGCGCTCTTGTCGAAGCCGAGCAGCTCCGCCGGCAGCACTCCGCCCTCGGTCGCGTAACTCACCGGCCCCAGCGCGTAGCGCACACTCTCCGGCTCCAGACCCTTCGCCGGCAGCAGCGTTGGCAGCAGGGGTGACATCCCCTTCGGCCCGCTGATCTTCGGCAGCATGTTTGCCAGCGGCTGTAGTTGAGCCGTGTCCACGCGCGGCCCCTCCGCGATAACCAGCGTGTTCCCCGTCCGGAAGATCGCCTCCTCAGCGCTTGCCGCTGACTCGGCGCCCGATCTTTGCCCCGTAGGCAGCGACCGCAGGCCAGCCTCGCTGCTGCGGTACAAGCTAAACGCCGCCGCCGCTCCCGTCGCGTCCACAAACTGCAGAGCGTGCACCTCCAATGCCTCGCCGTTGGTTCCACGGGTGTAGCGCGCGTTCGAAAACCGCCGCAGTCCGTCCTCCTTCATCGGCCCGCCACGCGCGGCATCGATCGCGCTCGCCTCTGTCCCTTGCTTCGCCGGAGACTGCATCTGCCATCCGCCAAACTGCTGCGGCAGCAGCGGAGCCGCCGGCTCCGTCAGCACCACCGAAGGCGTTTGCGCACCCACCGGTGCCCAGCCCACCCCCCAGCCGAACGCCGCCGCCAGCGTCACTCCCAACGCACCTGAACGCGCTACGAATCCCATGACTCGTCAGACTACACCACACCGCCCACGGTAAGCAGCGCGGATGATACGGTAGCGAGGCGAATCATCCGAGTAATAATTTTGTAACGATGTTGCACGCGTAGATAATGAATCCTCTATGAGAACGAACTCTGGCTGGCCCACGCACTTCGATTGGTTTGGCTAACCGGCGGCCTTGTTGCGATATCCGAATCGGAAAGCAATGTCGTCTCCATCCATACCAGTGTTAACGTTCGCAAACTTGCACAATTTACCATCGCTACATACGGAGCAATATTCCCGGCGCCAAAGGTAAGAGGTTTTAAGCTCATCGGAGCTACATTCATTACTGACCCCGACCAGATTGACGGTACGCGAGCGCAAGAATTCCGCATTATCGGATCGGAAGGTAGATGGCCTCTGTGGGATGCATTCCAAGCGTGGCGGAACATCGTGTCTGCCTCGGCTAGAGGGAACAGCATGAGGCTGCTGGATGTGTCCTCACGCATTGCAGCGGGTTTGGAGTTCAATGAAATGCGGCTGTATGACCTGGCAATGTCTTATAGTGCTCAATTGCACGCTCAGCTCAAGGGTGCCGCGCCCAAGCAAACGCAGGCGTTTACGGACACTTTTAGCCCTGGCGTTTACAAAGATATTCACTCACTCTTCTGGGAGATGGCGGTGTTGCGCGATGTTCTTGCTCAGTTTGTAGCCGTATTTTGTCTCGGACGAGAAGGAGTGACTACACTATCAGGCTTGCGTAAGTCATTAAAGAAAGAACCGTCTAGCGATGTTGATGCGAACGAGTTCCTTAGACTGTCCGACAAGGATGCGTCTGGATGGATGGCCGCGTTTGGTGCTTACCGAGACTGCTGTACCCATTCCGCGCCCCTCCATCACGTTGAGGGTGTTGCATGGACCATTCAAGACCTTCTAACGTTAAAAGACGGACAATCAGTTCCGCAAAGCTACTATCCTTTACCTGCGGATGCGGAAGAACTCTCGCGCCTAAGAACAAAGGGACCACTCTTTAGCTCTTTCAAGGAAATGACTTCAAATGCAGGAAGAAAACGGGAGCGATCGACAGAGCCTGAGCGCATTGGAGTACTTACATGGCTGCCTGTTCCGGTTTACCGCATTGGCTACGCGTCTCATTAGTCGATCTCCCCTTGCACCACGGCCTGTGGTGATTACGAAGAACGACATCATTGGGGACGTCAAGATCACATATAGATGAACTAAGGATGGCTGAAATGAGGATGAAATTTCTCGTGACTTTGATTGTGCTTGTAACCAGTGTAGCCGTTTTTGGCTATGAATGGAGATATAGCGACGATATGGCGGAGCACATCAGCTCAGTGAATCGCGATCTACAGACCGCCCGGCTTGAGGAGACATACTCGACTGGTTTGGTCGGCTCTCTTCAGGCTATGACTGCTGCTACTAATGTAGCGGGTAAGATTATCAGTACGCATGACCATGTCCACACCTTGAAAGACGAGGTTCTCGCAATGAAAAACAAGAAAGCTCTCGAGCAGAGCATCACTGTCAGAGATGCTATTCAAATTGTTATTGCGAGCTGGCCTGAAAGCATCTGACGCCAATCTAGCAAGCGGCGTTCGTATAAGACGACGCTCCGTTACGAACAAGGTTTCACGCACGACGCCGATACGGAGCCGCCCCCTCCAAACCGGCTACTGCTCGCTCGCCCTCTCTACCGGCGCTTTCATCCCGCTCAGCCCGGAAGCATACTTCGCCACACCCTTGTACAGGCTCTCCGCCACCCGCCGCCGATAGTCGGGCTTACGCAACTGGTTCGCATCGCGCGGGTTGCTGATAAATGAGATCTCCGCCAGCACCGACGGCATATTCGCCCCGATCAGCACCACAAACGGAGCCTTCTTCACCCCGCGATTCCGCAGCGCGCCATTGCCCGACTGCAACCCGCCGTATAGCCCTTGCTCCACATCCGCCGCAAACTCCCGCGACTCCTCGATCTTGTCCTTCAGCGCGATCTTCTTCACCAGGTCGCTCAACTGATGGATCGACTGGTCCGACACCGCGTTCTCGCGCGCGGCCACCACCAAGGCGGCCGAGGACGAGGTGAAGTTAAGGTAGTAGGTCTCGACGCCGCGCGCGGTCTCGTCGGGCGACGAGTTGGCGTGGATGGAGAGAAAGAGGTCGGCCTGCGCCTTGTTCGCGATGGCGGTCCGGGTCTCGAGCGGGATGAAGGTGTCGTCCGACCGCGTGTAGATGATCTCCGCGCCGAGACGGTCGTGCAGCAGCTTGCCCAGCCGCAGCGCCACGTCGAGCACTACGTCCTTCTCCTGGAT
>CAXTWP010000350.1:0-3384 GCA_964247945.1 uncultured Acidobacteriaceae bacterium
AGATTGACTTCAATCGTCTGCCAGGCGCGGGTCCGATACCGGATGGCCACTTCCAGGCGCAGCGCATCCACCTTGTCCATCTGGAGCGGCTTGCCCTTGAGCAGAAAGCGAAACTGGTTGAAGCCAAGGTAACTGCATCCTGGAAGACCCGCAACCGCTTCGTCCCTGAAAAGGCCGACCTCGGCGGTTCGATCCCGTCTCAGGCCACCACATCCTGAAGAGCTTAGTAGAAGGCGATTTTAGTTCAAATCAGGTCGAGACACATAGAGGACAGGTTCGAGACGGCGTGGGATCTCTGTGTTCCACGCCGTCAAGCTCGGTGTCCTGTCTGCTTTTGCGCAACTTCGCTCTTTCCCCTTTCTGCTTGCGGCTCCCTCTTGGTCCAGAGCTCGCGGGAGACCCCGGCGAACTGCGCGAACAGGTCGCCGGAGTGTTCAGGGCGTGGCACGCTTCTTCATGGAGGCTTTGCTTGTCTTCAGGTCCGAACCTTAATTGCGGAACCAGAGGGTGACTTTGCGGGTGTGTTTCTTCACGGGGGTTGTTCCGGGAGTGGCCGGCGCGGCGGATGCGGTCTGCGAGAGGACGCTGCCCAGGTCGGCGGCGAGTTTAGGATCGGTGACGACGGCGTCGGCCTCCGTGCAGGGCGTCTCCGTGTCGGGATTGTAGGAGCAGGATTTATAGACAGCCGCTGCGGAGGATGTGGGCGCGGTGACGCTGAGACAGCCAACCGCATAGGCGATGGCGGTCGAAGGACCGAAGTTATTGCTGAGCGAGCAGCGAGCTTGCGTGGGCGGATTCGACGCGAGTTGTCCGTCTTGATTGCTGGGTCCGACATAATCGACGATGATGCTTGGATCGTTGTCACTGGCGTCCCTCACACCGCACGCCGCTCCTATCACGAAGGTGTCGGAAGGACAAGTGGGATAGTAATCCTGGGCGTCGCCGAAACCGAGATTGTCGGTGCTGTAAAGCCACTTCACGCCGAGGACTGGGGATGGGCCGACCGGGCCTTGTGGGCCAGTAGCCCCGTTTGACCCGTCCGATCCATTTTTTCGGGTATGCCTTGAATGCCCTGAGGACCCTGCGCTCCGGTTGCTCCTTGCGGCACGAGCAGGCTCCACTCGGGATTGGTGCCCCCGTTGAAGTCGGGGTTGTTCGGAGCAAAGCCGCCAGCTGTGCGCAGGGCGATGTAGGTGGAACCTTGATATGTGACGACATCGTTTTTGTTGTAGGGGAAGGTGTTGATGTTGAAGGCGCCGCGATAGGTGAGGCCGGGCGCTCCTTGCGGTCCGGCCTGGCCCTGCTGGTTCCACATCACGACGTTCTCGACAGCCCCGTTGCAGGCTGTCGGGGCGGCGACGATGCGCGAGACGCCGGAGAGCTTCGACACGCAGGAGGTGATGACGTTGGTGGAAGTGGTTTGCGCGAACAACGTGGTGACGGGCGCGAGCACGGAGACAACTGAAAGTATGGCGAAGCGATTCATGGGATCATGTCCTCTCTTGTTGGGAAAGTTAGTCGCGGAACCAACGGGTGACGCTGCGCTGAACCTTCGGCGTACCACCTGTAGACGGGACTGCCGGTCCAGCGGCGTTCAGGGCTTCAACCCTGGCGAGTGCCTGCGCTTTATCCGCAACGGGATCGTAGACGGTGGCGTCGGCTTCGGTGCAGGGTGGCTGGGTGTCGGGATTGTAGGTGCAGCTCTTGACGACCTGCGCGGCCGCCGCGTTGCCTGTATTCACTTGAGCCAGGCAGGAAACACCCACCGTTGTGTTGCGGGCATCCGTGGACGTATTGGTGAACAAACATAGGGAGGCGCTTGCGTTGCTGGGGTCGAGGCCGGCGTAGTTGACACTTAGATTGCGCTGATCATGGGTTTCGACAGAAGATTGATATCCGCAGCTTGCGGCGATCGGAAGTTCCCCCACATGACACACTGCGCCGTCGGAGGCGACATTAAAAGGCGGCACGCCGGTACCGCCTTTGACGGTGAGTGTATGGCTATAAAAGTTGATCGTGTAGGCCAGCGTGGAAGCCGGTCCGGGGGGTCCAGTGGGTCCAGTGGGTCCGGCGACGCCCTGCGCTCCGGTTGCTCCCTGCGCCGCCAGCAGGGCCCACTCGTGCGCCGTCTGGTTGAGGAAGCTGGTGGGCGGGAAGCCGCCGGCCGTCGTCAGAGCAACATAGGTGGAGCCGCCGTAGGTGATGACGTCATTCTTGTTGTAGAGGATCAAGCCGTCGTATGCGCCCCGGTAGACTAGACCGGGCGCGCCTTGCGGCCCTTGTTGGTTGCACATGACGACGTTTTAGACGGCCGCGTTGCAGGCTGTGGGGGCGGAGACGATGCGCGAGACGCCGGAGAGCTTGGATACGCACGAGATGATAACGGCGGGCGAGGCGGTTTGGGCGGCGAGCGGCAGGGTGATGGCCGCAAAGGCGGACGCGAGGGAGAGGCGAAGCGCGGATGAGGGATTCATGGTGTCAGTCTCCGAGTTCGATTTGCGTTAAGGTGTGGAGACTAGCTGCGAGCGAAGCGGCGACGAACGACGCCGGCCACGCCGAGCAGGCCGGTGCTGAGGAGGAGGAGGCTGGAGGGTTCGGGCGTGGCCGCGACCGTGGGCGAAATACCCAGCTGCAGATTGGAGGTGCCACCGTCGACGAGCTGTATCGTGTCCTGCGCGTTGAAGTAGATGTCGCTGACGTAGCCGTTGGCGGGCGAGTCGACCGAGCCGAAGTTGGACCCGCTGTAACGGATGTTGTCGAAGGAGTGCACGGGGAAGACGAGGTTGAGGTCGGGTCCACCGGGGGCGGAGTGGAGGGTGAGATTGCAATCATTGGCGGCGGGGAAGTCGCACGCTTGGTTACCGACGGTATCGAAGCCGAAGATGCCCGCGGCGAGGGTGGAGGCGGTGAAGAGGTCGGTGGTGTCGTCGAAGGTAAGGGTGCCGGAGAGGGTGAAGCCGTTATCGAAGGTGCCGGCGGGGTTGAAGACCGTGTATACGTCAGGCGCGGGGGATGGCGAGGGCGACGGGTTCGGGGTTGGCGAGGGCGAGGGCGCGGGGTTTGGCCCGCCGCCGCCGCAATCGCATGGCTCGTTGACTGCGGGTCTGGCTCCACTTGCGGCAAGGGTGTCGGCGTGGACGGAGGGAGCGAAGGAGGCGAGCGTAAGAACAAACAGAATGAGCGTGAGGAGTTTCATGGCGGTGTCCCTTTTCGCGGGTTGCGGTGCGTTTGAGTTTACGGAGCGGGTTAGCGGTGGACGAAGCGTCGACGCCCAACGCCGGCCATTCCGAGCAGGCCGGTGCCGAGGAGGAGAAGGCTGGAGGGTTCCGGGGTGACGGCGGCCGGGGCGGCGGTGAAGGTCAGGTCTCCGGTTGCACCGGTAAT
>CAXTWP010000351.1:0-1098 GCA_964247945.1 uncultured Acidobacteriaceae bacterium
GTCTTTATGCCCTGCCATCCGCCCACATTGCGTAGCCCAATCCACACCAGCGGCGCGAACCCCGCTACGATCAGGAAGAATTGCAGCACCTCGTTGTAGATCGCGCTGGTCAGACCACCCAGGAATATGTAGCCTAAAACGATCAGCCCCGAAAGGATGATGGACACATGGAAAATCCAGGGATCTGGAATGATTCCGTGGAACAGCCCCAAGGTTTGGATCAGCAGCGCCATGGCGTACATGCTTATGCCCGAACTCAGGATCGTCATGATCGCGAAGGAGAACGCGTTCAGCGCCCGCGTCTTCTCATCGAAGCGCAGCCGCAGAAACTCCGGCACCGACCGCGCCTTTGACCCGTAATAGAACGGCATCATGAAGATGCCCACGAACGCCATCGCCGGGATCGCGCCAATCCAGTAGAACTGGCTGGTGATGATGCCGTATTTGGCGCCTGACGCGCCCATGCCGATCACCTCCTGCGCGCCCAGGTTGGCCGAGATGAACGCCAGACCGCACACCCACGCCGGGATCGACCGGCCAGCCAGAAAGAAGTCGTTGCTGGTGCGCATGTATCGCTTCAGCGCAAACCCAATGCCAAGCACAAAGATGAAATAGACCAGCATGATGAGCCAGTCGATATAGGTCAGGTTCACTGTGTCCTTTAGCCACGCGATACGGCTTCGTAAACCATCATAACGAGAGTCCGCCTAATGTGTCGCGCACCGGAGCGGCTCAGCGTGGCTCTGACGCTGTCGAAGGCTGATAGTGCCATCGTACTTGTTCAATCGAAAAGTAATCCGCCAGGCCTGTTCCGAGACAAGATGGTTGCCGAAGTTCCAGACGGTTACCTTCCAGATCCTTGATCCCGGCTAAGCGGCCATCGTCGGCGTTCTCCCGGTGTGGGTCGATCCTGACTCCGGACATGGCTAGCTTTCAAGTAGAGCCTCCAAATCGTCGACCCGTTCGTACCATCGCACTCCGGCTGCCTGTGCCGAAGTAGCTCGTATGTGCAGGAAAGGCGGACCAAGTGGTCCTCCCCGTGGTTGCGGGGGTCTCATTGCTGCACAGGAAAGTGGCTCCGCTAGAGTCGCTGAGTTG
>CAXTWP010000351.1:1108-1989 GCA_964247945.1 uncultured Acidobacteriaceae bacterium
CGCTCAGCGCTTTTGGGTTCCGGGCCCGCAGGAAGACACGCCGGTTCCGGTAACACGAGCCATACGCTACGTCCTTTCGACAACCACAGCCGTGCCGTAGGCGAGCACCTCGGTGACGCCCTGCATCAGCTCGTTAGCATCATACCGCGCGGCGATAATGGCGTTTCCGCCGTGCTCAGCCGCGTGCCGCATCATCATGGCGAAGGCGTCCTGGCGGGTCTTCTCGCAAAGGTCGGAGAGTATCGTAATGTTGCCGCCGATGATCGTCTGCAAGCCCGCGCCGAAAGTCCCGAAGATCGACCTGGATCGCACGACGATGCCGCGCACCACACCGATATTACGGACGATCCGATAGCCGGGCAGCTCAAAGGCTGTGGTCACCATGGAGGGATCGAGAGTGATGCTGAGATAAGGTGGAGGCAACGTTGACATGGAAGATCCTCGCAACTGAAGCGAGTTTACGCCTTACTACTGTCCGCGAGCGACTCGACCAAGGCGGTCACGGCACCGGAATCGAGCGTTGCGGCGGCAAGAAACAGGCCACTCGCGAGGTTGTCCGCCAAACCCGCGGCTACAACCACCGCCGCAGCGTTGAGCGCGACGATATCTCGTTGAGGTCCAATCTCCCCCGCGAAGATCGCCCGCAAAATCGCCGCATTCGTGACCGCATTGCCCCCTTGGAGCCTTTCGAGGGGAGCTCGGGTGAGTCCGAACTGCTCGGGAATGATCGTGCTTAGCGTGATCGTGCCGTCGCGCACTTCGGCAAGGTTGCTGGGCCCGCTAATCGTTATCTCGTCGAGACCGTGATCTCCCGCAAAGCCATGGACGACAAAGGCGTGGCGCACCCAAGCAGCACCATCGCCTCCGCCGCCAACGGGACC
>CAXTWP010000351.1:1999-3383 GCA_964247945.1 uncultured Acidobacteriaceae bacterium
GCGTAAACACCCATCACTTGCGCACGCGCGCCTGCCGGATTCGCGAGCGGCCCGACGAGGTTGAAGATGGTGCGGATGCCGAGCGCGCGGCGAACGGGCATAACGGCCTTCATCGCCGGATGCAGGCGCGGCGCATGGAAGAAGGCGAAGCGGTGGCGGCGGAGCGTGGCTGCTCCCTGGGCTGGACTTAGGCAGATGGGAATGCCGAGCGCTTCCAGCACGTCGGCCGAGCCGCAGGCGGAGGTGACGGCGCGGTTGCCGTGCTTGGCGACCGTGGCTCCCGCAGCAGCCGCGACCAGCGCCGCCGCGGTGGAGATATTAAACGTACCGCTGCCGTCGCCGCCAGTGCCGCAGGTGTCGACGAGCGTTTCACGCTCGCCCGGCTCCAGCGGGACGTGCGTGGCTGCGGTGCGCATGGTGTTGACAAAACCCGCAACCTCGGCCGCTGTCTCGCCGCGCGTGGCGAACGCCGCCAGCAGGCCCGCCACCTCCAGTTCGGTCGCCTCACCGCGCAGGATTGTACCGAGCAGCGCCGCAGCTTCAAGGCGGGTTAGTGTCTCGTGCCGTTCGATGATGCGTCGAAGCTGCGGTTGAAGAGACATCCGGATAAGCCTAGCAGGAGCCGACAGTTCGATAACCGCCCACACGTGCGATTGCTGCATTGCAGGTCGATCACGCGCTCCTCTACTATTACTCTGCTGGCCGGAGTGCGCAAACAAAATGAAGATTCACGAGTACCAGGCAAAAGAGATTCTTCGCAAATACGGCGTGCCCGTGCCGAACGGGGAGATGGCCACTACGCTCGAAGAGGCCGACACCGCCGCCAAGTCGCTCTTCTCTGCCGGCAACAAGGCCGTGGTCATCAAGGCGCAGATCCACGCAGGCGGCCGGGGCAAGGGCGGCGGCGTCAAGGTGGTCAAGACGCTTGAAGATGCAGCGGCGACCTCGAAGGCCATCCTCGGGATGCAACTCATCACGCACCAGACCAGCCCGGCGGGTCAGAAGGTCCAGCGGCTGCTGATCGAGGAAGGCTCAGCCATCGAGCGCGAACTCTATCTCGGCCTGGTGCTCGACCGCGCATCGGCCAAGGTGGTCTTCATGGCCTCGCAGTCCGGCGGCATGGAGATCGAGGAGGTCGCCCACGCCACGCCCGAGCTGATCTACAAGGAATATATCGAACCCGCCGTCGCGTTCCAGCCCTTCCAGGCGCGCAAGCTCGCCTTCAAGCTCGGACTCAAGCCCACCCAGATCAACGAGGCGGTCAAGTTCATGACCGGCCTCTACCGCGCCTTTGTCGACACCGACTCCACCCTCATGGAGATCAACCCCTTCATTACCACCAAGGACGACAAGCTCGTCGCGCTCGACTGCAAGATTAATTTCG
>CAXTWP010000352.1:0-3344 GCA_964247945.1 uncultured Acidobacteriaceae bacterium
CGGTCCACCGGTACGGCGGCAGAGTATGGAGCAGTTCCCGCACCCCTGGAAACGCCGTCACACCCGATTGTTCCTCCGCCGCAAACGTGTCCAGCTGCGCGAGATGATCTCGAATGATGTCGTTGTCGGCTCCGGGAAGATGCTCTCTCAGAGTGTCGGCGGCGCGGCGGCCATGCGTTCGCCGGATGTCGAGTTGCAGCTTGTGGTGCTCGGCCCATCGCATCCAACATCGTTCATCGCCGCCGGTCGAGCAGACCAACACGCCGTCCATGTCGAACAAGATTCCCTCCGCGTCGATCTCTGCGGCGAAGGTGGGAGCTCTCGTCGTGTCCATGATCGCGGCGTTCATGGGGCGAGAGTATCAGTCATCGGCATTTCCGTCGTCATGAATCTCCGGCCAAAGCGTTGGCTGTTCGACCGCAATCCCCGCCCTGTCGAGCTCCGCGATGCGTTCTTTCCACTTCTCGATCAGCTTCGCGGCCTGCTTCTCTCGCCGCTCGACGCGGCAAGCATCCGCTCCGCATGGGTGCGCTGGCGCGATATATCGTCCTTGGAAGCTCCGCTCACGGTGTCTTGGAACGTCCGTTAGATGGCCGTTTCACTGGCCGGTTGATCCTCTGTAGCGGTGGCATTCTTCGCTTTCGCCGCCGTCTTCCTGGCGGCTTTCGGTGTGGCCGCGTACTTGCGCGTGGCCGGTTCCTGGGCCTGTTTCTGCACCGCCCAACGCTTCTTCTGCGCGGCGGCGATCCGGCCTTGCCCTCGGCGCTCATCGTTCGCCTGGCTGGCTTGGCCGCTTTCTTCAGAGTCGCCGTGCCCACATCCGTCGCCTTGTCGGCCGATCCTTTTGGCCGTCCGGGGCGTTTGGCGGCTGGTTGATCGCCCTCCATGATGCTTACGAACAGTTCGCGCACCCATCGCATCTGCACAAACTGCCGGTCGATATCGTCGATGATCGCTTGAACGTCCATGTATTCCTCTCCCTGAGCATAGCCGCGAAACCCCTCTCGACCTTTCCAAAGGTAGCTCTTCCTACCAGTCTTGGGCATCCGATGGCATTACGGCAGCGCATACCAGGTGCCCTTGCCGGTTCCATGCTGGGCAAGATGCCGCTTCTCGACCAAGGCGGCAAGATGCTCCTTGAGGGTGTTCCGGCTTGCTCCGGTAAGCCGGATCATCTCGCCCATGGTGACGCGGCCATGGCTTCGCGCCTGGTCGACGATCTGTACGGAGAGCGCGGGGAGCGCGGCCATAACGATCTTCTCGCGCTCGATCTTGGCCGTGAGCCTTCGCTTCTGCTGGTCCAGAGAACGCAAAAAGAAGAGCAGCCACGGCTCCCAGTTGGGAGCCGGTCCCCGGATCGTCGCCTGCGTCTGCCGGAGAGCGAGATAGTAGCCTTCCTTGCTATGCTCGACGACACTCTCAAGCGAGCTGTAGGGAACGTAGGCATAGCCGGATTGCAAGAGCAGCAGCGTGGTCAGCACCCGGCTCAACCGTCCGTTGCCGTCCTGAAAAGGATGGATTTCGAGGAAGACGACGGTGAAGACGGCGATCAGCAGCAGGGGATGGAGTTGACGCCGCTTGAGCGCGTCGGCGTACCAATCGATCAACTCGGTCATGAGCCGGGGCGTCTCGAAGGGTGTGGCGGTCTCGAAGACGATGCCCACCTGCCTTCCGCGTTTATCGAGAGCCGCGACACTGTTGGGCAGCTTCTTGTACTCGCCGCGATGCCGTTCGTCCTTTTCGCTGTGGCGCAAGAGGTCGCGGTGAAGCTGCTTGACGTGGTTTTCGGTGGGCGCGATCTCTTCCCACGCACGAAAGACTGTCTCCATCACCTCGGCGTATCCGGCGACCTCCTGCTCGTCGCGGCCGGCGAACGATCCGATGTCGAGGTTGGCGAGCAATCGCTCGACCTCGCGGTCGGTTAGTTTGCTGCCTTCAATCCGGGTGGAGGAGCCGATGCTCTCGATGGTGGCCACATGGCGGAGCGCGCGGAGCCGCTCGGGAGCAAGCGTTCCCAAAGCTCTCCAAGCCCCTTTGAACTCGTCGATTCCGGCAATCAGGGTAAGGACTTCCGGTGTGATTTGGATCGTGTCGAGCGGGAACATGGCTTCACCATATGTACACCCATAAACACCCATAATGCCAGAGCAAAGGCAAGCGGACGGCATGGCCGCCCGCTCCCCGATGACTGAGTTAGCTGGCTTTAGCGAGCGCGGGGCCGGGTTCTCTTTCCGGCTCCACTATGGCTTCCTGTGCGGGTGTTTCGAGTGCTCCAAGGATGACGGCGGCGGTCTTCTGGACGACTTCAAGACTCTCCGCGAGCAGGGCGGCGTTGCCGTGGTAGAAGTGAATGTAGTCGGCGGAGGCGCGTTCGTTGCTCAACCCAACGGCGGTTCCGACCACGAAGGCAATCGCTTCGGCCTCGGTTTCGCGCACGGTTTTGGTGGTTGCGGTGCGCCGGTCGGCCTTGTGAAGCATCTCGTGGGCGAGCTCGTGAACCAAGGTGGAGAACTCCTCCGCGCTTCCCTGCCCCGGCAATAAGGCGATCTTGCCGCCATAGCTCATCCCCAGAGCGGGCGCGATGGACTCTTTGAACTCGATCTGAATGCCCTGGGCGATGATGAAGTCGATGAGCCGTTCGCGGTACTCCCCCGCGCTGCCGCTTACTTTGGAGGCGAGTTCTGGAAGCTCCGCTCCCTCGGTCTGCGCCACATCGAAGACGTAGGCCGAACGGAAGCCGACGAGTACGGGCTGGTTCTGAGTGCGAATGTCCTTCTCCGCTTCGGTGTCTTTCTTCCGTCCGACGCCGATCATGGGGGCGAGAATGCGGATGCCACGCTCCCCCTTCTTCACCCTTCGTCCAAGCTGGTTCCACGCATAGAGTCCGGCAACGCGGGTCGCGGAGGGTTTCTGCCGTGCGATCTCAAGAATGTTGCCGAAGCTGTAGTTGCGGAACCGGCCCATCGCGGTGAGATAGGCGGTCAAACCTTCGGAGTGTCCGGCCTCCAACTGCTCGATGAGGAGTTCGACGTTGGCGGCAATGGCCTCGCGGGTCGTTTGTTGCTTGAGTTTGGGCGTAAAGGCGGTTGTCTGGACTGGGGCTGCGGGCTGGATGGCGACGGTTGCGATGACCTTGGCGGCTGACTTCTTCATGGTGTTCGTTCCTGCTTGAGTGGATTTGGCGGTGGCTGTTCTCACAGACACGCCTTGGCCCTGGCCCACGCCAGCAGGGGCGGCAAGCGCAAGTTGTGGGAAAAGCCGCCTTTAGGCGGGCCGAAGGCCGGAGGAAGCGAACACCTGGAGCTGCACGGAGCTTTTTCCATCAGCTTGCGCGCGCCAGGGAC
>CAXTWP010000353.1:0-3289 GCA_964247945.1 uncultured Acidobacteriaceae bacterium
CTTGAGTACGCCGCGAATGTCGGCCGTGTAGGTGCCGCCGTTCTTGTCGACAACAGCGCCGAATACGAGCACCTTGCCCGCGCCGAAGACATCGGCCGGCGTCCAGTAGAACGCGCTCCAGTCGATACCCAGGCGCAGGTCCGACTCGCGCTGCGCCGTAAAGCCGCGGATCGAGGAGCCGTCGAAGGTCAGGTTGTCCCAGCCCTTGACGAAGAACTTCTTATCGTAATCCAGCATATGCAGCCGGCCTTCGAGGTCCGAGAAGACCACCGTCACGGCCTTGATGCGCGGCTCGTCGGTCAAGTACTTCAGCCGCTCTTCCTGGATGGTGTCGGCGGCGACGCGCTTCTTCCGTTGGTCCTTGGCGGCGAGGTTGAGGTCTTCGAGTTCGGCGTAGGGGAGTTCGAGAAAGTTCCGGAATTCGTTCAACATGACATCCTCTCTGAGTCTGGTCACTGAGTCTGGGGTACACGGCTGCCGCAACGAGCTGAAAGCGCCTGCGAACGAAGAAGCGAATGCCTCCAACGTATCAGATTTTACGGGGCGAGCGCAGGGATTCATCGGAGCGTGATGGCTTCTTCATATCTTTCTGTTCATGCGGTGTGCGGACGGCGCTCGAACGCAAACAGCCTAAAATGAACGAGGGAGCAGAGAGAATGAACAAGCGAATTGGGCTGGTGCAGATGTCGTGCGGTGTGGACACCGCCGGAAATCTCGATCGGGCCGCCGACCGCGTCCGCGAAGCCGCGCGCGCCGGAGCCAACGTCGTCTGCCTGCCGGAGCTTTTTCGCGCGCAGTACTTCTGCCAGCGCGAGGAGCACGCCCTCTTCGACACCGCCGAGCCCATCCCCGGCCCAAGTACGGAGCGTTTAGGCGCCGTTGCGAAGGAGGAGGGCGTTGTTGTCATCGCATCGCTGTTCGAGCGGCGGACGGCGGGCATCTACCACAACACGGCGGCTATTTTGGAGGCCGACGGGAGCCTCGCCGGCAAGTACCGCAAGATGCATATCCCCGACGATCCGCTTTACTACGAGAAGTTCTACTTCACGCCGGGCGACCTCGGGTACCGCGCAATGAAGACAACCCAGGGCGACATCGGCACGCTCGTCTGCTGGGACCAGTGGTACCCGGAAGCGGCCCGCGAGACGGCGCTGCGCGGGGCGACGACCCTCTTTTACCCGACGGCCATCGGCTGGCACCCCAGCGAGAAGGCCGAGTTCGGTGAGGCGCAGTATGGGGCCTGGCAGACCATCCAGCGCGCCCACGCCATCGCCAACGGCGTCTACGTCGGGGCGGTCAACCGCGTCGGCTTCGAGCATGGCGACGTCCGGCACAACGGCGTGATGATGAAGGGGCCCGAAGGCGCGGGGCTGGAGTTCTGGGGCGGCAGCTTCATCGCCGACCCCTTCGGCCGCGTCGTCGCCCAGGGATCGCACGACAAGGAAGAGATCCTCATCGCCGAGATCGACCTGAAGCTGCTTGAAGACACTCGCCGGAACTGGCCGTTTCTGCGGGACCGCCGGATCGATTCGTATGGCGGGATTACCAGCAGGTTCTTGGATTAGGTTGAGAGATGATGCTTGAAGAGGCAATCAGCCTGTACGAAGCTCTTGAAGAAGATAAGAAGGCGCAGTTCCTTACGTCGTTGAGTTACGAAATTACTGTTTGGCTTCGCGACACCTATGACGAAAGACTTCCTGCTGATCTGCGAATGAGCAGGCTTATGGGCGGAAACGAACTACAGCATCACCTCTCGTCACAGGCCAGACACCACATAGAGCAGGACACAGAGAGGTATCCTGACGACGTGTTCATCCGCATTCTTGCGGACAAGGCGCAACATTATGGATTGTCGGGACATTTCGCGGATGCACTGTCAAGATGTCTAGAAAAGGCGACGTAGTGCAAAAGTTGCATACGTTTGCATATTCTAATCGCAGACCACGATCTGGAACGAGCCGAGTGCCGCCATTGCAATGGCGTCCTCTATCCTTTGCAAGTGCGGTGTAATGGCGGAAACTCGTTCGCGGTAGGCGTAACAACGGCTATTTTCCGACCCTTGAGACTCTGCTGATAAGAAAGGCTCTGGTCACCCGTGATAAGGAGTTCATAGCCTGCTCCTTCAGCAAGATCGAGCAGCTTACCGTTCTTCGATCCAATCCAACCTGCATACCGCACGGTAGTTACGTCGTGCTGAGCAAGCAGCAGGCGAAGGTCATGTGGCAGATCTTCATCCAGCAACACCTTCATGAAGCTCGACCGACCGGGAGAACGCTGGCGTATTCCAACAGTCGGACAACCTCCGGCAAAGACAAGCCGGGGTAGTTTTCCTAAACCTCCTCGATTGACAACCCCGCCTTATAGTTCGACACGATCACGTCCGCCGGAATCCGCGTTCCCCGCACGATCGGCTTTCCCGAAACCTTACCCGGAACAACCTCAACCAGATCACACCCGCTCCAGTCCATAGCTTCCCTCCAGGTTGATTGTAGCTCCGCACGTAAATACCCGAACGATATACTCGCATCGGAGCGCCGCCCGAGAAAATGGACCCCAAGCCGCACTACCGCATGCCCGCCGAGTGGGAGCCGCACGCGGCCACCTGGATCGCGTGGCCGCACAACGCCGAGGACTGGCCGGGCAAGTTCCAGCCCATTCCGTGGGTCTACGCCGAGATCGTGCGGCACCTTTCACGCGTCGAGGATGTCCACATCCTCGTCAACGACCTCACCGCCGAGCGCCGAGCGAACGGCCTGCTCCGCCGCGCCGGAGCCAACCTCGCGCGGCTGCACTTCCATCACTGGCAGACGGACCGCGTCTGGCTCCGCGACTCCGGCCCGATCTTTGTAAAAAGTGGCGACAATCTTGCGGTCACCAACTGGAAGTTCAACGCCTGGGCCAAGTACGACAATTGGCACGGCGACGACCTCATCCCCCAGCACGTGGCGGGGCACTACGCCGTTCCCGAGCTGCGCCCCGAAGTGAACGGCCAACGCCTCGTCCTCGAAGGCGGGAGCATCGACGTCAACGGCGCGGGCCTGCTGCTTACCACCGAGGAGTGCCTGCTCAGCGAGGTGCAGCAGCGCAACCCCGGCATCTCCCGCGAGCAGCTCGAAGCCGCCTTCGCCGAGCACCTCGGTGTCGAGCAGACTCTCTGGCTTCATCGCGGCTGCGCGGGCGACGACACCCACGGCCATGTCGACGACATCACCCGCTTTGTCGGCGAGAACACCATCCTGACCGCCGTCGAGCCGAACACGGCCGACGAGAACCACCTGCCGCTCGCCGC
>CAXTWP010000354.1:0-3248 GCA_964247945.1 uncultured Acidobacteriaceae bacterium
TTAGATCGGTGGGAGGCCGTCGACGACCGTCACACCCGCGGGCAGGATGAAGCGAAAGTCGGCGTCCTTGACGGGTACGTTCTCGCGCATCGCTGAGAAGGTAAACTCGGTGACGGCTCCGTCGACCTCTTCGAGGCGCATGGAGAGGATGAGGCCTTGGGCATCGACACTCAGGGCGAGGAGCTTGACGCGCTGGACCATGCCTTTGGGAATGCCGTTGATCTGGTACCCTTCCAGCGTGGACTTCACGGTAAGAGAGTCGAATTCCTTGGAGAGTTGCGTATGGCCGAGGAGAAAGCGGAGCGGGGAGCGGAGGTCGTCAAGCTGTTTGGCGGAGCCGCGCTGCGCCTGGGGGTCGCCGGGGGTATAGAACCAGCCGTTTTTGCCGTCGAGCAGAAAGACCTTACCGGTGGGCCGGTCGTAGCTCCAGCGCATGCGACCGGGCTTCTTGAGAAGCAGGGTGCCGGACTCGGTGCGGTCCATGCCGAGACCGGTGTAGTGCTCGGAGTAGCGGGTCTGGAGCGAGTTTAGATGATTGTAGCGGTCATCGACGCGCCGGAGTACCGCGGCGTTATCCTGTGCGTAGAGCGTCACGCTGAGGATCAAGCCAAGCAGAGGGGCGAGGCGCGCTATTGGATCGGCTGGGTGCAGTTGGTGCCGCCGGCTGGGTCGAAGCGGATGGTGTTATTTTCATCGGCGCAGAAGCCGCGGTCACCGGTCTTGCCGATGGAGTTCGGCACGGCGGTGATGGTGTAAGAGGTGTACATGTCCTGGTTGTTGACGGTGACCTTGCTGCAGTTGGTCACGTTGAAGGTGTAACCCGCCTTCTGCCCGGCGGTAAGAGCGGGATCGATCAGTTGGGCGGCCTGAGCGCTTGGGGCACCTGAGTTCGGTGCGCCGCCGAGCGTGGTGAGCGAACAGGAGAAGCCGTTGGCCGGGTAGGCGGAGTTGTACTGGAGTTCCGCCTGGCCAATGGTGCGGACCGACTGGATCGCGGAGGTCTCGTTGGCCTGCTTGCGCAGCTTGAGGAGTTGTGGGACGGCGAGCGTCATGAGGATCAGCATGACGGACATGACGATGAGAAGCTCGATCAGGGTAAAGCCTGCTTCGGCGAGTCTTGCTTTTGGTCGTTTCTGATTCGTCACAAACATCGTCCTCTCGAGCCTTGCTTCCTTGTTGCCGGATCAATTTTAGCTTACCTTCAACAGGCAAGCTGGCCGCGTTCGACCTTCATGACGCCAAGATTGCCCAGAAGAGTAAGGGCGATGCGCTCAGATTGGAAGAGCTCGGTGGCGAGTTGCTGGACCTCTTCGGGGGTGACGCGCTCGATCTGGGTGACCAGGTCGTCGATGGTGAAGAAGCGGCCGAAGTACATCTGCTGTCGGGCGAGGTTGGACATGCGGCTGGACGAGGTCTCAAGACTGATGACCATGTTGCTTTTGAGCTGGTCCCTGGAGCGCTTCAGTTCGCCGGCGGAGACGGGCTCTTCTTTAAGACGGCGAAGCTCCTGGAGAGTGAGCGCCAGTACCTCTTCGGTCTTGTCGACGGAGGTGCCGGCGTAGACAGAGAGCGCGCCGGTGTCGCGGAAGGGACTGAGTTCGGAGTAAATGGAGTAAGCGAGGCCCTTGTCCTCGCGGATGGACTGGAAGAGGCGAGAGCTCATGCCGCCGCCGAGCATAGTGTTGAGCAGGTAGACGGCGTAGCGATTTTCGTAGGCGACGGGCGGTGCTTCTACTCCAAGGCAGAACTGAACCTGTTCGAGCGACTTTTTGCTCTTGAGCGTGATGTGCGGGTAGGACTTCGGGGTGGGTGGCCGGGCGAGCGCGGCGCCGGTCTGGGCGCTGAGAGAGGCGAACTGGGCGGCGACCTGGTCGACGAAGCGGTCGTGGTCGAGGTTGCCGGCGGCGGAGAAGACCATGTTGCCGGGGGTGAAGCGGCTGGCGTAGTAGTCGAAGACGATCTGCTGGTTGAAGCTGGAGACGGATTTGACGGTGCCGAGGATGGGGCGGCCGAGAGCGTCGCCCTTCCAGAAGTTCTGGGTATGGATCTCGTGAACGAGGTAGTCGGGGTTGTCCTCGTCCATCTTGATCTCTTCGAGGATGACGCCTTGCTCGCGGGTCAGCTCTTCGGGAGTGAAGGTGGGATGGAGGACGAGGTCGGAGAGAAGATCAAGCGCCGGTTCAACGTTCTCGTCCAACACTTTGATGTTGAAGCAGATCGTCTCCTTGCCGGTAAACGCGTCCAGGTTGCCGCCAATGGTGTCGACTTCACGGGCGAGCTGTTGGGCGGAGCGGGTGGTGGTGCCTTTGAAGACCATGTGCTCGACAAAGTGGGAGATGCCGTTGACGGCGGGAGCTTCGTCGCGCGCTCCTGAGTCCACCCAGACGCCCATGGAGACGCTGCGGAGGTAAGGCATCTGCTCGGTGAGGACGAGCAGGCCGTTGGGCAGGACGGTTTTACGGATGTTGCGGGGAGTGGAGGCGGTGTGGTTCGGAAAGGTGAGGATTGCGGACATGCGGCTCCTTCCTATAACTATTGTTTCATAGCGGAGCAGTAGTTATTGTTTCTCAACCGTCGCGGGCAAGGCGATAACACCGCACGCGATCCGATTCCCAGAGCCACCCGTGGGATCGGTCTTCATGTCATCCGGCTTGTCGTGAATAATGATTGAATGTCCAAGAATGGAGTTAGAACTGTCCGTCCGCAAGGAAAGATAGCTCACGGTGAAGTGAGCGTTCGGCGGTGACTTTTCGTCTCCTATGAGGTTGCCGGGTAAATCTCCTGCATGATGGCCGAGAGGGTTCATCAGACCATGTTGCCGTGAGCCTGGGTTGAAGTGGCCGCCCGCCGACTTGAAATCGTTACCTTCGCAGACTGGATTCTGATGGATATGGACTGCGTGTTCTCCCGGCAAGAACCACTTCATCTCGATCTGGATACCGAGACCGCGATGTAGTGTCTCTCGAAAAGCTGCCGTTCCGACTACGTCTTCGTAAGGATTCCTGAGAGCGACTTCAAGCGGTGGGGATTGGGCCTGCATCGACAGCGCGGATGAGATGGCGAGTACGAGCGAGGGCTTCTGGAGCTTCAGCATAGCGTTCCTTCCGACCGACGTTAGCGTCGCCCAAAGATTCAGAGGGTGCTGGGTGGAGTGTCATCCCGCTCAGCGTCAGCACCCAGAATAGTGCCTGGATGGTCGAGGACTTGCCAGTCGTCCTCAGTGCGTTGCCAGAGGGTGGCTCGGCGGG
>CAXTWP010000355.1:0-3246 GCA_964247945.1 uncultured Acidobacteriaceae bacterium
CCCAGCTTCTTGTTGTTAGCGGCGGCAGCATTGGCCTCGGCCATCACGCTACGCACAAGGAAGCTCGGGATCACCGAAGTGCCGACCAGGGCCAGCGCGCCGCTCTTCATAAAGCCGCGCCGCGAGACCGCGCGCCGGGCCAGGTCGCGCCCGTGCATGTCGCATCCCCAATCGCTTCGGTCGGTTAAACTCTTCCAGTTCTCCATGATGTATCTCCCGTCTTCTTCGGCTACAAAAACGTTTAGCCCATCTTAAGTAACCCGTAACTTACCCGAAAGTCGCCGCTGCGCTACCGCCGCTGGAACTCCGGCGATCCCAGCAGCAGCCCCGCCATTGTCTGCGCCTGTAGGTCTCCCGGAACAGGCGGCTTGGCCCCAAGCCGCCGCGGCATATCGATCCGCCCGCCGGGTAGCGAATTGGCCAGTTGCTCGGGATCGGTCGCGCGGATGGGAAAGTTTTTCTCCGCTTGCTGCTGCGCGCTGCTGTCTTTCGCCTGCTGGAGCACCGTTTGGCGGGTCCGGTCGCTGACCGATTCGCCGAAGAGGAAGACCTCAAGCCGCCGCTCCTTTTTCATCAGCGCATCGTCCTCCGTTGCGGTGGTCGAAAACGATGCCGGACGCACGGTGGCGACTGAGGAATCGAGCAGCTGCGGCAGACCAGTGCGGATGCCCTGCAGCTTGTCGCTCGTCAGCACCAGCGCAAAGTTCATGCGGCTGACCAGCGCGCCGGTCGACACCCACGGCTCCGACTTCCAGCTGTAACCGTTCGGCGTCTGCATCCCATAGAGCGGCATGCCCAGCTTGTCGAGCGATTGCACTAAGGACTGTGCATTCGTAACCTCTGCGCCCGTGGCGCGTGCGGCCGAGACGACAAACTCGAGCGGCGTCTTCACCTTGGCGCGGTAGACCTCGGGCGACCAGAACTCCGGGGAGTCGAACATCGTCCGGAGTACGGCCTTGATGTCGCCGTTGCTTGCGAGAAACGTCTTCGCCATGCGGTCGACCAGCGCTGGCGGCGGGTCGTCGGCGACAAACCGAGTCGCCAGCTTGGTGGAGATGAACCGGGCCGTCGCCGGACTGGTGGCCAGCATGTGCAGCACCTTGAGGCCTTCCAACTCGCCGTTCGCGGCGATGGTCGTACCGAGGACCTGCTTTGCCCCAGGTTCGTGACGGTTGGCCTCAAAGGTGTACGCCGCACCGCGAAACGGCCGCTCGATCGTCCAGCCGGTAAAGACCCGCGCGACCTGCGTCACATCGGCCTGGGTGTAGCCGCCGTTGACGCCAAGCGTGTGCAACTCCATCAGTTCACGGGCATAGTTCTCGTTCAGACCACTTGCCGCCTTCGCCTTGGCATCGGGGTTGCGCAAAAGACGCTCCGCCCCGCGGGCCGCCAACTGTGATCCCGGCCCGATACTCTGCCAGTTGTCCAGGTACATCAACATGGCGGGGCTTTTCGCGGTGGCTACCAGTAGCGTCTCGAAGTTGCCCAAGGCGTTGGGCCGGACCACATCGCGCTCAAACGCGGGCAGTAGAAAGGGCTCGTTCTGGTTCTTCTTGATATAGACATTGAAGTGGTTGAGCCAGAAGTCCGTCATCACCGCTTCCAACTGCCGCTCGGAGTAGATGTCCCGCAGCAACCGCGATTGCAGTACCTCGCCGTTCACCATCCGCAGCGACCCGGGCAGAGCCACGAGAATCTCCTTCTGCTCCGGGCTGAGCCCTTCCGCCAGCTCTCCCAGTTCGCGCGGACTCAGGCTGCGGCGGAACGCGATCAGCTCCTTCGGCGACATGGCCATAATGCGGCTCATCCGCGCGTTGGGCTGAAGGTTCAGTATCTTCACCGCCTCCAACCCGGAGTAGAGCTGCTCTTCATGAGAGATTGGAGCCGGCATCGCCAACTCCGCGCCAGTCGCGTCCATAGTCTTTGTCGTGCCGCCAGCCTTCCCATCTACGTCAGCCCTACTGGCCTGAACCATCTTGTAGAAGGCCATCTGATCGGCGTACAGGGCTGCCTCTATGGGGTCGGATGGAAACGGAAGGTTCTGGGCTTCCATCACGCGCAGCACCTGGGGCGACGGAAAGCGCTCCATCAGAGCTTCCTGGGAGAGCTTCATCGCCGGGAAGCTCTCCAGCCGTGCCTCCAGAGCAGAATCGTCAATCCCGGCCGGCTGCAGCTGCGCATCGAGCCAGGCCTTCAGCCCCATTGCCTTTACCGCCTCCACGTCGCCCGGCCGGGGGCCGAAGGTCAGGCGGTTCAGCGCGTGCAGGATGCGCTCGTCCCCTCCAATCTCCTTCGGCGCGGAGGTCCTTGCGGCGGAAGGCGAGGCCGCGAGCACCGGCTCGGTCATCATTACCGATACGAGGCACACAGCCACGAGACGGAAGGAACAAGCGACAGATTGCATGGGACAGTCTCCTCAGGAGCGGCATCTCGTTTTGAGATGCATCCGCTATCTCTCCTAACCCGCAAGGTTACGCTCAGTTGCGTGACAGCGCCGGATCGATCTGCAAGCACCCCATCTTTGTAGTGACAAAACGTCCACACCGCTGCTCAAACCCAGCCTTTGTAGCTACAAAGACAGCAGTCTGGCGTAACTACAGTCATCGATTTGGTAGTCCCATACTGGTCCTGGTTCGGCGCACCGGTCTCCGGAGCGGCAGCGCACCCAGGTCCAGCTTAGGGTGGCTGAGGAGCTTGAACCGGCGTCCCGGCGGGCCGAAGTGCAACTACAAACGACGCCGGGCTAGAACCGGGCCAACGCCTCGACTGCACGCATCAGGTGCTGCGGCTGAGGCAGGATCGCGTCTTCGAGCACCGGCTGGTAGGCGACGAAGGTGTCCATCGCGCCGACTCGACGCACCGGGGCGTCAAGTGAGTGGAAGAGTTCGTCGCCGATGCGCGCGGCGATCTCGGCACCGTAGCCCCAGCTCAGCATGTCTTCATGCGCGATCAGCACGCGGCCAGTCTTCTCGACCGAGGTAGCGATCGCGTCCCAGTCGTAGGGGCTGAGGGAGCGCAGGTCGATCACCTCCACGTCGATCTTCTGCTCCCGGTGCAACTTCTGCGCCGCCTGGAGAGCGCGGGGGACGACCGCTCCGTAAGTGATGACGGTGACCTCCTTGCCGGGACGCACGATCCGTGCTTTGCCGAACGGGATGGTATAGTCCGGCCCGGGATAGACGGCGCGGCCGTAGGTCTCGCGATAGAGTCGCTTATGTTGAAGAAAAAAAAAGGGGTCGTCGCCCC
>CAXTWP010000356.1:0-3235 GCA_964247945.1 uncultured Acidobacteriaceae bacterium
TTCCATGCCCAATGCCCGTCAGTGCCAGGGAGCCGTACAACTCGACTACCACAGACTCCGTTTGCTCCAGCAGCCCCGCCGATCGCAGCGCCTCCACAAAGCGCAGGGCCGCCCGCATCGGTCCCACGGTATGCGAACTGGAAGGACCGATGCCGATCTTGAATAGCTCAAACAGGCTGGTATTCACGCTTCTTCTATTGTAGGGGCTGCCGGCGCGCGACCCTTCTCTGGGCGCCTCCGCAATCTGAAGGCATCCGTTGTTTGCGAAATTACTATTTAAACAGAACGTCTATGATAATACGTATGCAGGTGATTGTAAGTTAGACATACAGCTTGCAAGTGGCCGTACTCGGTTTGGAACTCCGTGTGCATGATCAACGTATGAAAGTACAGCGCAAGCCTCCGCCTACACGTGAAAGCCGCCTTACAGACACGCATCCTCGCCGTCGCGCTTGCTCTAGCGACGTTGGCTATGTGTCTTCTGGCCGGCTTTAACCTCGCGCAGGAGAATAGTTTCGATTCACCGAGCGATGGCGTCTGGTGGGTGGAATCGCCCTTCGGCCTCAGCGCGAAGCAGGTACCGGCGGATTCGCCAGGGGGACGAGCGGGGATTCACAAAGGAGATGTGTTGGAGGCGGTCAACGACGGCCCCACTCCGAAGATCGCGGCGTTTGAGCGCGCCATCTATCGCAGCGGTATCTGGGTGCGCGCCGGCTACTCCATTCTTCGACCGGCCGCCGGCTTGGACGACCTCCGCGCCGCGCCTCGACTTGAGATCGGTGTCATCCTGGAGCCAGTCGAAAAGAGCAACTATATGGTGTCCCGCCTTATAGCACTCGTTTACCTTGGCATTGGTCTCTACGTTCTCTTCCGGCGGTGGACCGCGCCCCAGTCGACTCACTTCTTTGTCTTCTGCCTGGTCTCGTTCGTCCTTTATTCCTTCCGTTACACAACGAAGCTCGATACCTTTGATTGGTCGATCTACTGGTTCAACCTGGCGGCGACAGCCCTCCAACCGGCCCTGTTTCTTCATTTCGCCATCACCTTCTCGGACACCTTCGCCGGCCGCAGGACGAACGTCAATCGTCGCCGCTTCCTTACAGCACTGATCTATCTTCCTGGGTTGATTCTCTTCGCCGTACAGGTCGCGGCCATTCAGTTCTGGTCCGCGACGGAACTGCTGAAGCACCGCCTCGACCAGAGCGACTACGCCTATCTGGCCCTCTACTATGTCTTGGCGGCCGTCGTTTTCCTCTTGCGCTATCGCTCCGCCGGGTCACCGCTCGAGCGCCAGCAACTCAAGTGGCTCACCCGTGGCACCTTGCTCGCTGTTGTTCCGTTTACCGTCTTCTACGTCCTGCCTTACGTCTTTGATCTGCCGGTGCCTACGCTGGTAACCCGCTTCGCCGGCCTCTCGCTCGTCTTTCTTCCTTTAACCTTCAGCTGGGCAATCGTCCGTTATCGGTTGATGGACGTAGACCTCATCTTCAAGCGCGGGGTCACCTACACGCTTGCGACCGCCTCATTGGTGGGCCTTTACTTCGTCATCATCGCCTTTACCGCGGAGCGGGTGCACACCCGTCTCAACAATCTCGGCGTCTGGGGCCTGCTCGGGGCCATCGTCATTACAGGCCTCATCTTCGACCCCATCAAGCGGGCCATTCAGGCACGGGTGGACCGGGTCTTCGATCAGAAGCGCTTCGACTACCGCGAGACCCTGGTCGACTTTGGCCGCAGCCTGAACTCGCAGACCGATCTCCGCACTCTGCTTGACGCGATCGTCGAGCGCCTGCCGCAGACCATGCTCGTCACGCGCGTGGCCGTCTTCCTGGCGGATGAGCAGCCGGAGTATGAGCCGGGCACTATCCCGTCGCGATTCCATCTTGCGGCTTCGCATGGCCTGATCAACCTGCCCGCAGTCGAACTTCAAACCCTGAACATTGGCTTCTTCGATTTCGATGCGCCCGGCGCAAACAGCCACCTCTTCCTCGAAAATCCACAGCAGGTCCTGCGCCTTCCCGAAGATCAGCGCCAAGCCGCAGCGCGGCTCGACCTTAATTACTATCTGCCTTGTCGGGTAGCTAACCGCGAAGGCCGGGGAACCCGTACCGCTGCCGTAATTGGACTTGGCCGCACCAGCAATGGCGATTTTCTATCGTCCGAAGACATGGAGCTGCTCGAATCGCTCGCCGGCTACATCGGCATCGCCATCCAGAACGCTCAGCTGTATCGCCGCCTCGAGGCCAAGATCGGCGAGTTCGAGCGCCTCAAGGAGTTTCACGAAAACATCGTTGAGTCGATCAACATCGGTGTCTTCGCGGTCGATCTCGACGACCGCATCCAGAGCTGGAACGCATCCATGGAGGCGATGTACGCCGAGCCGCGGTGCGAAGCGCTCCACCAGCCTCTGTCTGCCGTCTTTCCGGCTGAGTTCGTGGAACGGTTCGCCAGCGTTCGCCATGAAGACAGCACCCACACCTTTTACAAGTTTCGACTGACACTGCCCAACGGCGACTTCCGCATCGCCAACATCGCGATCGCGCCCTTGGTAACTCGGGATCTGATCGCCGTGGGCCGCATTGTTCTTGTGGACGACATCACCGAGCGCACCCAACTGGAGCTGCAACTGACACAGGCCGAAAAACTCTCGTCGATTGGTCTGCTTGCCGCAGGGGTAGCGCACGAGGTGAACACACCGCTCGCCGTGATCTCGAGCTATACGCAGATGCTCACCAAGCACATGCGGGACGACCGCAAGCTCGCACCGATTCTTGAGAAGATTACGCAGCAGACCTTCCGTGCGTCGGAGATCGTCAACGGCCTGCTGAACTTTTCGCGGACCTCCGGCAGCGAGTTCACCTCAATCGAGCTCAACCAGCTTCTGCGCGATACGCTCACCCTGCTCGACCATCAGTTTAAGACGGCGCAGGTCCGCGTCGATCTGGCTCTGGACCCGCAACTTGGGACAATCAAGGGAAATCAGGGCAAACTCCAGCAGGTGATCCTCAACCTGATGCTGAACGCCAAAGACGCCATGTACGGCGCGCCCGAAGCTACCCTGCGCGTGGCCACCGAGCAGACCGGAAGCTGCATCTTTGTTGTCCTCCAAGACACCGGCAGCGGCATTGATAAGGATCATCTACACCGCATCTACGACCCTTTCTTTACCACCAAAGCCACGCCTCAGGAAGGGCAGCGCAAGGGTACCGGTCTCGGTCTCGCCGTCACCTACGGC
>CAXTWP010000357.1:0-3232 GCA_964247945.1 uncultured Acidobacteriaceae bacterium
TCCGTTGTCGCGGGGGGCGGTGGCCTGGAGGTAGATGGTGCGGAAGGAGCCGTCGTTTTTGAAGTCGGCGGGGCGGTATTCGAGGGAGTACTGGCTGCGGAGTTCTTCCTCGATGTTGTGGAAGCCGGTGGCCACGTCCTCGATGCGGATGGGGTAGAAGGCCTGGCCGCCGGTGGCTTCGGCGATCTGGCGGAGGATTTCGTCGCCTTTATCCTTGCTGGGGCTGACGTTGGTGCTGATGGCGTAGACGATGGTCTCGGCGCGCTGGCACATCTTGATGGCGTCTGACTCGAGGGCGCGGCTGTAGTTGTCGTCGCCGTCCGAGACCAGGACGAGGGCTTTGCGGACGGCACCTTCTTCACGGAGGGTGAGCATCTGGGTGTTGCAGGTTTTATAGAGGGCGTCGAAGAGGGCGGTGCCGCCGCCGGGGCGCAGCTTGTGGACGCCCTGATTGAGCAGGTCGATGTTGTTGGTAAAGCTTTGCGAGACATCGGTCTGGATGTCGAAGCCTTCAATAAAGGCGCGGTCGTCGCGGTGCAGGACCTGAAGGAAGAATTCGACGGCGGAGTCCTGCTCGAACTGGACGCGCTGGCGGATGGAGCTGCTGGTGTCGAGCAGGACGCCGACGCGGAGGGGGAGGTTGGTCTGCTGGGTGAAGCGGATGACGCGGGCGGGGGGCTTGCCGTCGTCGAGCAGGCCGAAGTTCTGGCTCTTGAGGCCGGTGATGAAGCGTCCCTTCTTGTCGGTAACGGTGAAGATGAGATTGACTTCGTTGGCCTGGACGCGGATGGTCTCAACGGGGCCGCCGGAGGGTTGCGGTTCAGGCTGGACGGTTTGGCCGGGTGCCTGAGCGGGTGCGGTTGCCGGGGCTTGCGGCGACGATGGAGTCAGCGTGACCGGAGGCTGCGTCTGCGAACCAGGAGTGGCGGCCCCAGGCGCGGACGAGGGTGTCGCCTGTGGATTGGGCGGTGGCTGCGCGTGGAGGAAGGTTGCTGGGTTTGTGGAGCAAAGGGAGATCGAAAGGACGGCGGCGGTGCGGAGGGTCCGGGAGGTACGGCGAAGGAGAGGCAAGTCGTTCACCCAGCAATTCTACTCAAGTTTACTTACCCGGGCTTGCCGGTGCGGAGGGTAGCGAGGAAGTGCTCCAGTTCGACGGACAGGGGCGCGATGAGTTCGAGACTCTTGCCGGTCCTGGGATGGGGAAAGGCGAGGCGGGCGGCGTGGAGGAAGTTGCGGGGCAGTTCGAGTTGGGCGTCTTCTCCAGAGTTCAGGCTGCGAATGACGCGGGGCGCGCCGTAGAGGGTATCGCCGACGACGGGATGGCCCATCGATTGAAGGTGGACGCGGATCTGGTGGGTGCGGCCGGTCTCGATGCGAACTTCGACGAGGGTGAAGGGGCCGAAGGGGGTCGTCAGGCGCTCCAGCACCTCAATGTGCGAAACGGCCGAGCGGCCATCTGCCCGGCGCGTCGTCATGCGGGTGCGGCGGACGAGGTCTCGCGCGATGGGCAGCGAGACGGTGGTGAGGTCCCTGGCGATGTGACCGTGGGCGAGGGCGATGTAGGTCTTATGGACCTGGCGCTCGGCGAACATTGCGCCGAGTTTGCGGTGGGTGGTGTCGTCCTTGGCGACGACGATTGCGCCGCTGGTCTGCTTGTCGAGGCGATGGACGATGCCGGGGCGGAGGTCGCCGGCGAGGTCGGAGAGCTTGGCGAGATGGAAGAGGAGGGCGTTGACGAGGGTGCCTTTGTTGCGGTCGTCGTCGGTGGTTCCCGCGCCGGCGTGGACCATCATGCCGGCGGGCTTGTTGACGACGGCGAGGAAGGCGTCCTCGTAGAGGATGTCGAGCGGGATGTCCTCCGGGGTGGCGTGGAGCGGCTCGGGCCGCGGCTCGCCTTCGATCTCGATGGCCTCGCCGCCTTTGAGTTTGTGTCTGGGCTTGGCGGGGCTGCCGTCGACGCGGACCTGGCCGGACTCGATGAGGAGCTGGACGCGACCGCGGCTGATGTCGGGGATCGCCTGCGCGAGGTACTGGTCGAGGCGCAGGCCGGCTGCGGACGGATCGGCCGTAAAGGTACGGACGCGGTCTTCGAGGTGGGAGTCGGCCTCGTCGTCGAGGTCGAGGACGGGGATGATGGGGTCAGGGGGCGGCTCGACGCCGCGCTGGGCGCGGTACTCCTGCCGGACCGAGTGACGGCGCTGGCCCTTGGGCAGCATGTTTTTAGACGGCATCGGAGGTCCCCGCTGCCGGAAGATCGGGCACGGCGATGACCAGCGCAGTGCCCGTCACGATCATCGTCAACCCAAGCCACTGCACAGGATCGAGGATACCAGCCCCATCGAGGTCGGACGGCAGGCGGAGGAAGTCGAGGGCGAAGAGAGCCGCACCCGCGCTGCACAGTCCCCAGGCGCAGATTCGACCGAGCGGCCGGGCCGCGCGCAGGCTACGGAACAAGCTCCAGCACACGATGACGGAGGCGAGGAGGGTAAAGGCTTCGACCGGCCATACGCCGTCCCAGGCTGCAAACCAGCGCGAGGGCATACCGGCGGGGGTGCCCCCGACCAGATAGCCAGCGTTGAGAGACGCCCAAAACAGCGCGGCGCAAGGAGCCATGGCGTCCAGAAAACGCAGCAGGGGAAGCCGGTTCCATCGCAGACAGGCGAGCGCGAAGAGCGCTGTGAGCAGCAGTCCGGTCTCGTTGACGGTCGCTAACGACAGCAGAAGCAGAGGCCGCTGCAGGAAGAAGCGGAAGTTGCCGGCCACGAGCACGGCTCGCGTGATGACCCACGCGGCGATGGCGATGGCCATGACCGCGTTCCACACCTTGTGTGGATTGAGGCCCACGCGCGGGGCCGTGAGCTGCGACAGCAGCAGCGCGGCGACGAGGCCTGCGGCGGCGCAGAGGCCGAAGAACGGGAAGTGAAGATGGCCGAAGTTCAAGCAGACTGGAGAGAAGCGAAAACCGACCCGCGGGGCCGTGCAGCGAGGCGCTGGTGAACCCGTCTATAGACGGCGGGACTCGGCCGTGGCTCTTTAGGCTTTCCGGACTGGCGGACGTAGCACACCGAGCCATGTATACGAGCTAAGTCCCTGTTCAATGAATATTGGTTCAACCAGCGGTATTCCCCACACCTGCTTTGCAGGCCGGTTTCTAGGTTGGATGCTACTGCGGCCGCTGTATATTTGCAAATTCTCAGGGAGCAACAGAACCTTGTATGTTGCACAGAGGAAC
>CAXTWP010000358.1:0-3222 GCA_964247945.1 uncultured Acidobacteriaceae bacterium
GCTCTCCGGAACCACCGCCGTCAGCCTCTCCATCGCCTTCCGCGCCTTGTCTCCGTCCGCCCGCGCGATCAGCTCCTGCATCGCCTCCGGCGTCACCGCTTTCCCGTTCGTCAGAGAGAACATAAGATTGAGCAGGATCGTCCGCAGGGCCAGAACCTCGCCCAGCAACACCTCATCGGCGGCTCCGCCGGCGTCCGCCCTCGGCTCCAGAAGCTCCGCCCGAACCCACTCCGATAAGGTCAGCTTCCGTGCTCGGGCGCGACTCCCCAACGCCGCGAACTCCTCCTCGCTGACCTTCGTGCCGACTGATTTTGTACGGAGCGGCGGCTTCATCGAACACCGCCTGGATGGGTCGTCCGGCCTCGGATCGCACGATCTCTCGATGTCGCGCCTGGATCAACCGGGGGGACAACAGGGGGCCGAAGCGAGGCTAAGGGATGAAGACTCAACAGGTTCCCCTACAGCAACGTGCGCTTACCTCTAAGGATACGCTTTTGAGAGCTTTTTTCTTTTAGTCGCCTGTTTTCTTATAGTTCCCGCACGGTAACTTCAGGTTACTGTGCAGCTCCCATTCTGGGGTGACGTGTCCTCTTACTTCCGGTGCGGAGCACCGCGTCTTTTCTCCAGGTCGCCACGGCTCCCGATGGAGGCCCAGACGCAGCAAGGCCGCCTCCGAAGAGACGGCCTGCGGCTTCTGAGACGTGGGTTAGTGATGGCTGTCCTGAGTGACTATCCGATGCGCAACTTGTCGAAAAGCTGGCGTGCGCATTTCAAGTTCCTCCTCGCCAAACGGCCCGAACGAGTGTGCCCACACAGACCGCACGACTGAGAAAAGGCGATCTTCTGTGATCTCGTCGTCGCTTAACGGAGCTAAGGCACTCACGATTCTGCGCACCTCCGGTGTGTATTCATTGTCGGGCGCTCCATGCTGGAACAGAGTTTCTATGTCCTCAGATCGGAGCACTTCTTCTATGGTTGACTCTCTTATTCTCATGCACCCTACTTGAAGAACGCCGTGATGATCTTCCCCGCGTTGCGTCCGGTGGTCGCAACAACGACTCGGATGCCGTTCGCGTCATAGCGGAGCTGGGGACCATATCTGCCCATAGCCTCGACTACAGTTCCTGCCTTTTTAGCTGCTTCGATGGCAGCACGAGCCTCATCCGGAGTGATACCGTGGCGAGCCAATAGAGCGGCTTCTTCAGAGTGAACGGTTAAGTCACTCGCAAGGCTACCCAAGGCCGTGAGGCCACCAGCACCCCCGATAACCGCTCCAGCACCAGCCGCACCGAAAACTACGGCGTAACCAGCCGTTGCAGCGTTTACCGCTCGACTCGCTGCTCCAAGCATCTGGTAGCCCTGTGCATTGTTCCCATAGTTGTACGCCAGTCCAGGGGAATCCGGTGTAGGTGCTGCGGCACTGTTTATAACCCCTGAGCTTTGACTGTCGTAGGAGTTGTAGCCGATGTCGATGCTGTTGTGGCCGTTCGCGCTGATCCCGGTCACCGTGCCTGGAACATAGGTCTTGCTCTGCCCATCTCCTACCTGCACATTGTCGCAGTTGCCGGAAGTGGTTGTGACGCTCTCGGTGGTACTGCTCGTCCTTGACTGGACCACGCAATCATGTCCGTCTGGATCAGTGTTCGTCAGAGGGTTGTTCCGAACGTAGCTATAGAGATTCAGGCTCTGCGGATTGGAAGGATTGAAGTCTGGAATGCTGACCGGGCCATAATCCTCATCCGCGTAATCCGGCGAACTGAACCTGCCTATGCTGGAGCCGTAGTACCTGGCCCCGAAGTAGTCGAGACCTGATTCTGTGTCTCTTTCTTTGCCGGTATAACGGGACCGGACGCGGTTCAGAGACTCGCTTGCTCGTAACCCTATTGCAGCCGTGCAGTTAGCTTCGCTGATGCCCGGATGCGGTGCAGGATTCCAGCTCGGAACCCCCAGACGCGGTTTTTCGCTTAGCAGCACGTTCGCCGCTAGAAGGCCGTCCGGGATGTGAGAGCCGGAACTGAGTTGCATGTGAGATTTGATTGTACGATTCGCGGGGAGTTCGGCGGCGGGATTGTGGAGAGTTTCGAGGCTGGTTTCGGCACCCTCTTTAGCAGCTAAAAGAGCTACTAAAAGAAGAACATCCGCGCGTTATTGTTCGTCGTCTTCGTCATCTGCGGCGAGCATTTGGAAGAGAGTTTCAGCGTCGGGATCGACGGCTTTTGTGGAAGGGTTTTCGCCGCGTTCGAGCATCGCTCCGGGATGCGTTGCGGCATGGATTTGCTGCAAGGCTCGGATGGCGACCTGGGTATAGATTTGAGTCGTCTTGATGTCTTCGTGGCCGAGCATCTGCTGGATGTACCGGATGTCCGCCCCGCCCTCGTGCATCAGCGTGGCCATCGTGTGGCGGAAGAGATGACAGGAGCCGGTCTTGCCGAGCTTCGCCGCGTCCACCCTTTCCTTCACTGTGTAGCTCAGATGGTCTCGGCTGAACGGCTCACCCTGCGCCGTGAGGAAGACGGTCATATCGTCCGGCTCGACGGCAAGCTGCGGGCGGGCTTCCCGGACGTACTTCTCCAGCCATGCGATCGCCCGTTCTCCGATCGGCGTACAGCGGTCCTTCTTGCCCTTGCCGTGGACCAGGATCAGGCCACGGTCGAGCGACAGGTCATAGAGCTTGAGCAGGACCGTTTCCAAGCGGCGGATGCCGGTCGAGTACAGGACCTCGAGGATCGCCCGGTCACGCAGCCCGATTGGATCGCTCAGGTCGCAGCCCTGCATGATCCGCTCCACCTCCTGGGCGGAGAAGATGTTCTTGGGCAGGGCGCGGCCCAGCCGGGGCAGCTCCAGCTCCGAGGCCGGGTTGTGGAGGATGTAGTTCTGCCGGGTCATCCATCGGAACCAGACGCGCAACGGGACGAGGCAAGCATGCTGCGAACGGAAGCTCAGAGGCTCGCCGTTCTTCTTTCGATAGTGGAAGAGATGCCGCTGGTATCGCTCCAACACTGGCCGGGTGACCTCGACCGGCTCACTCAGCCCACGCTCCCGGCACCACTGGATGAAGTAGCCGATATGCACCTGGCGGTTGCGGACGGTGTGCAGGGAGTAGTTCTGGACGGCCAGCGCATGGAGATGGTCGCGCATCATCGCCTCCAGCGGATTTGTGGGCAGGGCTTCGGGTTTGCGGGTCTTGGTCACGCGGGCCATCTCTGAACCTCCTCTATATAT
>CAXTWP010000359.1:0-3209 GCA_964247945.1 uncultured Acidobacteriaceae bacterium
AAACTCTGCTGCATCGCCTCCGCCGCGTTGTCGATCAGGTTGCCGAACGCCCGCTTCAGCGCCTCGGGGTCAGCCATCACCAGCGGCAGACTGGCATCCAGCCGCCGCACCAGCTTCATGCCTTCCAGCCGACCGGCAAACATTGCGAGAGAACTCTCCACGATCGTGTTCAGATCGAACGGCCGCGGCTTTGACGTAGGGAACTGCGCCAGCGCCGCGAACTGGTCCACCAGCCCGCGCATACTCTCCACCGAAGCCGAGATCACCTCGCTCGACCGCCGAATCACCCCCAGCGACGGCGGGGCTGTGCCGTTCATCCCGGCCTCCATCCGTTCCACATGGCGGTGGATCTGTTCCGCATTCAGCGCGATCGGCGTCAGCGGGTTCTTAATCTCATGCGCCACCCGCCGCGCCACCTCCTTCCACGCGGACTGCTTTTGCGCCTGCAACAGCTCCGTCGCGTCTTCAAGAACCACCACATACCCCAGGTGCGCGCGGTCGGCGGTTTCGAGCAGAGCCACCGTTACCAGCAGGTTCAAGCCGCTCTTCGCTCCCTGCCCATGTGGCGTCATCTCCAACTCGGCCGAGGCCGACCCCATGCGATGGCTGCGCCGCATCAGCCGGTCCAGCGTCTCGACCACCTCGGCCGGAAACACCTCCGCCATGGCCATACCTAGAAATGGCCGCTGTCCGCCCGGATCGACCATCTCGCTCAACGCGCGATTCGCCAGCACAATCCGTCGCTCCGCATCGAGCGTGGCCACGCCGTTAGGGATCGTCTGCAGCATCGTCTCCAGCTCGCCCCGCCGTGCCTCCAGCGCCGCATTGGCGCGGCTCAGTTGCACGGTCGACTCTTCGACGGCTCGGCGGCTTCCTTCGAGATCCGTCGCCATCCGGTTGAAGCTCCGTACCAGTTCCTCCAGCTCCTCGGTCGCGCTCTCACTCACGCGATGGCCATAGTCACCCGCCGCAATCGCCTCCATCGCGTCGGCTAACGCCTCTACCGGCTTGGTCACCTGCTTCGACAGGTGCAGCGCCAGCCAGCTCGTCGCAAACAACGCCAGCGAGGTCATCATCAACAGCAGCCACATATACGTGTTGCGGATCAGCCGCCGGCTGCGAAACAGCTTCCAGTAGTCGTTCGCCGCCGTGCTCAGCCGCTCCATCCGCTCCGACATCCCGTAGGGCATCGGCAGCCCCACCACCACTGTCTCCCCGTTCTTTACCGGTGACGCGCCCAGCGCAAAATCCATCTTGCCCACGCTGAACATCGGCTCGTCGCTCCGCTGCGCGGCCGTCAGAATGGCACCATCCATCGGCGTGCTCAGCTCCAGCCCGTCCTCTACATTCTTTGCAGGCAATGCGCCGACACCACCTTCGTCGACGCTCTCCCCCCGTTCCGGCAGCCAGGCTTTTACCTTTGGCACAGCCCCCGGCTGCTCCGGCATATGGTATGCCGCCACGGCGCGGTCCTCACGATACACCACCACAAATCCGCCCTGCAGCGTCATCTCATGGCCACGCAGCACCTGCAGCGTCTTGCCGAGACCCTCCTGGTAGCCGCCCTTTCCCGTGCTCCGCAGCAAGGGCAGACCCGCCCCGATTGAGTTAGCCTCCACGCGCGCATTGGCCGCCGTGTACTGCGACAATTCGAGTGCGATCCGTGTGCTGTCGTCGCGCATCTGCGTCACCGGTTGTGAAAACCACCGGTCCACCGCGCGGTTCATCAGCATATAACTGACCGCAAACATAACCGCGACCGGGATCAGGCTTACCAGCACCGCGCCCCACAGCATTCGCGTCCGCAGCCGCTTTCCCATCAACCGGCTGCTCTGGTCGGCGTAGAGCTTCAGCACATTCCGCACCAGCAGCAGAAGAACGCCCATAAACAACAGAAAGGCGAGCGCCGAAAGCCCGGTGTACACGGCCACCTGCCCCGTCGTCGTCGGCGTCAGAAAGTTCTTGAAGGCGTTCATCGACGCGAGACCCAGGAACAGCGCCAATAGACACGCTCCCAGCAGGATGCTCATCACCTTCCGCCGGCGCGCGCTTTCGGTCATGCGTTCTCCACGATCTCTAAATCGATCACCCGATTATAGGACGCGCCAGTCGCGCCTTCGTCGTGGCAGAGGCTTATGCAGCAACAAATCCATTGGTCGTACCACTTGTTTGGGGACAAGTAATGAACTGCCGCAACTCACATTAGATCCGCAATCGCCGTCCACTCCCGCCCCTGCGCCTGCGCCACCGCCTCGTAGGTCAACACGCCACGGTAGGTGTTTACGCCCTCGGCGAACCCCTTATCCTCCATCAACGCCGCCACCGGCCCCAGCCGCGCCAGCTTCATCAGGTACGGAAAAGTCGCGTTGGTCAGCGCCAGCGTTGAGGTATACGGCACAGCCGCCGGCATATTCGTCACGCAGTAGTGCACCACCCCATCGACTTCAAAGCTGGGATCGGTATGCGTGGTCGGCCGCGCCGTCTCAATGCATCCGCCCTGGTCGATCGCCACATCCACGATCACCGCGCCCTTCTTCATCTTCGCCACCATCGCCTTGGTCACGATCTTCGGCGCGGCCGCCCCCGGGATCAGCACCCCCCCAATCACCAGGTCGGCCTCGCACACCGCCTTCTCCACGTTGTAGCTGTTGCTGTACACCGTAAACACTCGTCCATTAAAGATGTCGTCCAACTCCCGCAGCCGCGGCAGGCTGTTGTCGAGCAGCGTCACCTTGGCCCCCAGCCCCAGCGCCATCTTCGCCGCGTTCGTCCCCACGATCCCGCCGCCGATAATGGCGACATTCCCCGGTGCTACGCCCGGAACCCCGCCCAGCAGCACGCCGCGTCCGCCGTGCTCTTTTTCGAGGTAGGTCGCGCCCACCTGCACGCTCATCCGCCCCGCCACCTCGCTCATCGGCGTCAGCAGCGGCAGCGCGCCGGTACGATCCCGCACCGTTTCATACGCGATCCCCAGCACGTTCTTCTCGATCAGCGCATCCGTCAACGCCTTCAACGGAGCAAGGTGCAAGTAGGTAAACAGCACCAGCCCCGGCCGGAAGTGCCGGTACTCCTTCTCCACCGGCTCCTTCACCTTCACGACGATCTCCGCCAGCCGCCACACATCGTAGGCCGACCCTACAATCTCCGCCCCCGCCGACTGGTACTCATCGTCCGGCATCGCCGAGAGCACCCCCGCCTGCGTCTCCACC
>CAXTWP010000360.1:0-3200 GCA_964247945.1 uncultured Acidobacteriaceae bacterium
CCATGATGTTCCACGTGGAACATGATCTAAGCAACGGAAGTATGGACCGGACGTGGTTTCCAGCGGTCGGCTTCACGAACGAAGCGAGCGAAGATGGCGCGGCTCGTGGCGCTGATCTCAACAGTACGTTCAGGGTGCCATTGAACGCCTAAAACAAAGTGCTCCGCGGACTGACCTCCTTCCAGCGCTTCGATCACAGCATCGATTGAGCAACGCGCAACGATCTGTAATCCGTCTCCGGGTATGCCGACCGCCTGGTGGTGGCTGGAATTAACCGGAAGGCGCATGCTGCCCGAAGTTTCTTCCGGCGAGACAAGGCCTGCAAACATGCTGCCGGACGAGAGGCTTACTGTATGGGCAATGGCTATCGAAGCTCCCGCCGCATGGTTTACCGGCCGAATCGTGAGGTCCTGGACGAGGGTGCCTCCGCGCCAGACGTTGAGCGATTGTGCGCCGTAGCAGATGCCGAGGATCGGTTTGTGCAGGTTGTGGGCATCCTGGAGGAGGAGTTCATCGACATTCTCGCGTGGCAAATCCGCTGGAGCGGTTGCGGGATCGGGGGCATGGCCGTACTTCTGCGGATTCACATCGGCAGGGCTGCCAGGAAGAAGAATGGCTTGACAGGAGTTTGCCAGGAGAGCGATCGCGGCCGGTGTCGCCGAAAGTGGTACTTCGACCGGTTCGCCTCCTGCCTGCTCAATCGCCTTGGCATATTGAGGCCAGCAATGCTGGTTGTAGTCAAGATCGTTGCTGGTGGGAAGTGGAACGGCGATACGCGGCTTGCTCATGATTCGATCATAGTTGCACGATGTTCCACGTGGAACATATGCCGCTTTCGATGTTCCACGTGGAACATCAGGAATGTGTGATGTAGAGATCGTAGATGGATTGAAAGAGTTTTGCGGTGAGGGCGTCGGCGTCGCGGGTGGTGAGGCCAGAAGTGAATAGCGGTTCACCGATGATGAGTTTCAGCGGGCGTGGAGCGAGGTGGTAGGTGTGGATCGGTAGGAGTTCGCGGGTGCCGATGAGGGCGAGCGGAACGAGTGGAACTTGCGCGCGGATGGCCATAAAGGCGGCGCCAGACATCATGGTCTGGAGCGAGCCGTCGGGGGTGCGGCCAGCTTCGGGGAAGAGGACGATGGGTAGACTGGCCTGGATCGTTTTGACGCCGCGCAGCAGACCGGCGATAGCAGTGCGCGAGCTTTGTTCATCAATGGGGACCTGACCGGAACGGTGGAGGTACCAGCCGATGAAGGGAAGCTTCCATAGCGAAGATTTGGCGAATATACGGAACTGGAAAGGAAGCTTGGCGAAGAGAGCCGGGGTGTCCATGTAGCTGAGGTGGTTCGAGGCGTAGACGGCGGTGCCAAGGCCCCGCAGATGCTCTTCTCCGATTACCGTGACGGGAGATAACGTGATGAGCAGCAAAGACTTACCCCAGATATGAGCGATGGCGTGCTGTTGCCGGCCGGAGCGGTCCCAGAGACCGCAGAGGAGGGAGAGGCAGCCGAAGAAGGTGGTGCTTGCGGCCATCAGTGGGATGAAGAAGAGGTAGGTGGCGCAGCGGAGCAGGAGATTTGACGGACGGGTCAATCGTTTTGTCCTTCTGTTTCGTCGCGGTTACGCTTTGGTCAGCATACACATCCTGGATCGCCGACCGCCGACGGGTCGAAGAGGTACTCGCCGAAACGTGGGTGCGAGAAGGATGTTTGTGAGGATTCCTATTGCTTTTTCGCGGCGAACAAGCGCGCCTGTCCATTCATCCTGCGTTCACCAGGTGTTCCGATCTCTCGCGAGAGGTGAAGAGCTCGACGAGCGCTCCGACGCGATCTTTTTGGCGACTGCGCGGCAATCGCCTGGTTCTTGTGAGCTCGGCGATGCCGTGGAGGCTTGCCCACAACAGTTCCGACAGAACTTCCGGTTTCGAGCTGTGGCCCTGAAACAGCGCAAGGAGGTAAGAAAACGCGGATCGCAGCTCCGGAGGGGTAGCCGCTTCATCGAAGGGAATACCCAGGCTGAATGAAAACATCACTTCGTACAGGGCTGGTGACGACGCGGCAAACTGCAGGTACGCGGCGGCGACCGCACCGACCGGATTTCGGCCCCCGCGCCGCTTCCGTGCCTTCTCCAAAGCCAGACTCATCTCCTGGAAACCCTCGATGGCGATGGCGTTGAGGATCGCTTCGCGGCTTGCGAAATGAGCGTAGAGGACGGGTTGACTGTAGGAAATTTCGTCGGACAGCCGGCGAACGGTGACGTTGGACCACCCTTCGAGCTCCGCGATGCGCCGCGCGGCACTGATGATCTGGGCTCGCCGGGCCTGCTTGTCCCGTATCTTTCTTTCCGCAATGCGATTCGGGGCCACTGAAGCAGCATAGCACTGCTAGCAAACATTGTAGGGCGGTATGAATCTTTGCCCGTGCGCGCCGCATCCGATCTAGCATTGCTAGGTGTTGTACCACCCATAACAACACTGGGCGCCCAAAACCGGAGAAAGAGTAACCGCGAACGCCAAGGAGAACTCGATGACCATCTTCCCGAAAGCCGCGCCCTGGATCGGCAAAGCCATTCTGTTGCTGTCCACGGCCATTTTCATCATGATTTCGATTCAACCCCTTGCACAGCCCGCGGCCCCGGCCGCGGAGCAGGGTATCGCATTTACATCTTCTGTTGGCCCCACAGTCCTTCGCGTGTCCTTCGGAGGCTTTCCGCTCGGCTGCGCCGTGTTCCTGGTGTACTGCCTGATCTCCAGTCGCAGAACGTTGACCGGTCTGATCTTCTCGGCTTTGGTGTTTGGGCTGCTTCTGGTTGTCCGGATCTACGGGATGGAAGTTGACTCAAGCGTGGAGCAGAGTATGCCCCTGGTGAAACCTGAGATCGTTCTTGTGGCCATGATGCTTGCGGGCGTTGCCGTCGAGAGGGCGCGTCTAGCGTACGCGCGGCGCACGATGACAAAACGGGAAGGCTAGGGCGAAACGCAGATTCCCTTCGGGAATGACAAACAAGAGGGCAAAGGGGCATCCAATCCTTGTGGAAGTAGGTGAGGGTAAGATTGGGTTCACATGCGAGTGATTGCAAGCGCGGTTGGCCTTCTCCTGCTCTGCTTCAGCCTGTCGGCGCAGCGCGGGCCCGCGGCGACGCCCCGCGCTCGATCCGTGGTGCAGGGATCGCTCATCACTCAGGATAGCCAGCCTTTCCAT
>CAXTWP010000361.1:0-3190 GCA_964247945.1 uncultured Acidobacteriaceae bacterium
CCTTCTACTCGCTCCCGTCTGGATGCAGATCGCGCACCTTCTGGGAGCCGACCTCTACTGGATCGCCCTGGTCGCGTTGGCGGCACAGGTCGTGTGGCCTCCGGAAGTACGTCGGCTCGTCAGGGTTTGACGGGAACAAACTCGTGGACTCGCCTTGAGCCTCGCTTAAGGTCTCAAGCTTATCCTTACCACATGAGTGTTCGTTGGATCACCGCATCGTGTGCCGCGTTCGCGTTGATGGTCCCGGCGTGCTCATGGGCACAAGGCAACTATGAGATCCAGGTTTACGCCTCGGAGACGGTCGCTCCCAAAACCACCATGGTGGAACTGCATTCCAACTTCACGCCCATCGGGCAGCGATACGTCATCGACCGCGTCTACCCCACCAACCACCAGGAGCACGAGACCATCGAGATCACGCAAGGCGTCACCTCCTGGTCCGAGGTCGGCTTCTATATCTTTACCAGCGAGCAGGACGGCCATGGCGTGCAATGGGTCGGGGACCATATACGCCCGCGGGTGCGCGTGCCCGAGTCCTGGCATTGGCCGGTAGGGGTCAGTATCTCCACCGAGATCGGCTACCAGCGCGCCGTCTACTCGCCCGATACCTGGACCTGGGAGATTCGACCCATCGTCGACAAGCAGGTTGGACGATGGTACCTCGCATTTAATCCAGCGCTCGAACGAACCTGGCATGGACCGGACGCCACCAACGGTGTGCAGTTCGCACCGGGCGTCAAGGCAGGGTACGACTTTACGAAGAAGATCAACGCGGGCTTCGAATACTACGCTGACTACGGCGCGCTGGGCCGTTTCGATACTCTGCACAACCAGCAGCAGCAGATCTTCGCCGTAACCGACCTGAACGTCTCGCCCAAATGGGAGATCAACATCGGGGTCGGCCTTGGTCCCACCGCCGCGACCGACCACCTCATCGTCAAAGGCATACTGGGCCGACGCTTCGACTGGGGCAAGCACGGCGAGGAACCCGCCCGCGAGACCGGCCCACCTAAGGGCGGCCGCTAGCTACTACCATTTACCTCGCATCAAGGTGCTTCTCTTCAAGCGTCGGTGCGTTGCCGCCTCAGCATCTGACAACCGGAAGTGATCGGCCACCCATTCACATAACAGCGTCTTGTCGGCGGTGTCCTCGCCGCGAACACCCCGCGCGTAAGGTTCCTCCTTAAGACGCTACACTGAAGTCGTTGCGCCCTACCCTCTTGAAGCCAGTCCGCACCCAAGCCGTCCACTGCGTCGCCGTAAGCCTGCTGCTCGCATCGGCTCTCGCCGAGGCTCAGACGAGCAATCGCAACGCAATCGTCCTCGACCCGGCCCATGGCGGTCAAGACCGTGGCGCAACCTTCAACAACGCGATCGAGAAGGACCTTACCCTTTCCCTCGCCGGCTACCTGCGCGCCTCGCTGGCCGCCCGCGGTATCCCTGTCTTTACCACCCGCGACGCCGATCTTCCCGCCAACGCTCCCCTGCTCACCGCCGACCAGCGCGCCGGCATCGCCAACCACGTCCACCCCGCCGCCTGCGTCGTGCTGCACGCCACGCCTTCGGGCAACGGCATCCACATCGCAACCTCATCGCTTACCGCGCCGCTCCTGGCACCTGAAGCCAACGCTCCCGTTACCTGGGACACGGGGCAGGCCGCTTACCTCCCGCAGAGCCTCCATCTCGCCAACACCCTTGGCCTCGCCCTCATCCAGGCCCACCTGCCTGTCATGCTTACCCGCGCCGCGCTTCGGCCGCTCGACAATCTCACCTGCCCCGCCATCGCCGTTGAGGTCTCACCGCTTCAACTCTCAAACGGCCGCTCGACACCGGTTAACGACGCCGGCTACCAGCGCCACGTCGCGGAGGTCTTCGCCACCACCCTCCTTGCCTGGCAAAGCCGCGCCGCAAACCGCATGGGAACAACCCCGTGATCCCTCGCTACCAGCGCATCCTCTTCTGGACGCTCGCCGCTCTGACGCTTCTGATGGCGGCTTTCACCATCCATGAGCGTCAGAACGCCCGCGAGCGCATCGCCGCCTCCGCTGGTCCCACACCGTACATCCAACCGGTCGACGCCCAAAGCGAGTCCGTGACCCTCCTGCTCGCCAACGACGCCGACGGCACCATTACCTCCGGCCTGCGCGACGCCGCTCTTCCCCAGGAGCCCTCCCTGCGCGCTCGCGCCCTCATCGAGCGCCTGCTCGACGAGTACACCCTACCCAACTCCAGCCACCCGATGAAGCCCGGCCCCGCCGTCGAAGATGTCTTCCTCCTCAAGCCGCCTGTCGGCACCTCGGATTCCTCCACGCCCGAGGGCCTGCTCGCCGTCGTCGATCTTCACGGCAGCTTCGCCGACGCGCACCCCTCCAGCATTTGCATCGAGGACCTGACACTTCAATCCATCGTGGGCACCCTTCATGCAAACCTCCCGCAGATCATTCTGGTCCGTTTTCTCGTCGACGGTCAGCCGCGCGAGACCCTCGCCGGACATGCCGATCTGCTCCGCACCTACACCGCCGCCGACACTTCCATCCAGCACACCCAGCCGGTCGAGACCCCCGATCCATGAGCGCGACCCCGGGTAGCCCAACCATCGGCGTCTTCGATTCCGGCTTCGGCGGTCTCACCGTTTTGCGTGCGCTGTTGCCCCTTATCCCGGGCGCGCGATATCTCTATCTTGGCGACACCGCGCGCCTTCCCTACGGCTCCAAGTCCCAGCAGACCGTCGCCCGCTACGCCGTATCGAGCGCCCGCTTCCTGTACGAGCAAGGCGCAGACCTTCTCGTCGTCGCCTGCAACACCGCCACCGCCCTTGCGCTTGAAGACATCCGCGAGGCCTTGCCCATCCCCGTCATCGGCGTGATTCAACCCGGAGCCGAAGCCGCCGCAACGGCGAACTCCCGTCACGTCCTCGTTCTCGCTACCGCCGCCACCGTTCAATCCCACGCGTACACCCGCGAACTCAAGGCTCTCGGCCTCCCGTCCACGGAAAAAGCCTGCCCACTCCTCGTCCCGCTCGTCGAAGAGGGCTGGACCGAGCATCCGGTGACCGCCGAAATCCTCCGCATCTATCTCAGCGAAGCCCTAGCCGAAGCCCCCCAGACGACCACACTTGTCCTCGGCTGCACCCACTACCCGCTGCTCCAGCCGCTCATCGCCCGCACTCTCTCCGAACTCTGCCATCCCC
>CAXTWP010000362.1:0-625 GCA_964247945.1 uncultured Acidobacteriaceae bacterium
CGTCGACACCGTGCTCGGGCCGGAGATGAAGTCGACTGGCGAGGTGATGGGCGTAGCCGACAACTTCGGCGAGGCCTTCGCGAAGGCGCAGATCGCCGCCGGGCAGGTGCTGCCGATGGAGGGCACCATCTTCCTGAGCGTGAACGACCATGACAAGGAAGGGCTGGTGAAGCTGGCGCACGACTTTACCGAGATGGGCTTCCACCTGGTGGCGACGCATGGGACCGCGGCGGTGCTGGAGCAGGCGGGCCTGCAGCCGGAGCGCGTCTATAAGGTAAAGGAAGGTCGGCCGAACGTGGTCGACCTCATCAAGGGCGACCGCATTCAGCTGATCGTGAACACGCCGCGCGGGCGGGATACGGTCTTCGACGAGAAGGCGATCCGGCGGGCGGCGGTGCTTGCCCGCATCCCGACGATCACGACGCTGGCTGCGGCTCGGGCGGCGGCGGAGGGGATAGCCGCCTTGCAGCATGGCACGCTGACGGTGAACGCGCTGCAGGCGCTGCATCGGGAGCGAGTTGCGGTTGAATTCTAGGCGCTTACTTTACCTCCGTTTACTCGGCCTTGACTTGTCTTGGTAGGGATGTTTGCTAATGCAGCGACTCCTACACTTACAGTGATGCAG
>CAXTWP010000362.1:635-3188 GCA_964247945.1 uncultured Acidobacteriaceae bacterium
GCAGAAGCTCGTTCCTAGCAATAAGGTAGGTCTTCTCCCGAAGGAGCGGTGTTCATTCTCCGTCCATTCTCGAATGCGGCGTGTGAGTCAGCCCATCCTGACAGCGCTGAAACGAGCTCAAACGCTGCACTAGCGGCCAGAGCTGCGCGCAAGGCCCGCGCTTTAGATAGCCGAGATCGAAAGATCAACTTTGCAGTTGCAACTCCAATGATGAAGCCAGCTACACACTTTAGTCCTACAAGAACTGTCACTATCCCGGTTGTAAGGAACACCGCTCACCTCTTAGACAGCATGCGACTCGCTCCAATCCGCTTTGCGGATGATAAGCAAGAGGTGAACCATCTACTCGAACTCGAAGATAGCTGAAGCGCGGGTAAGGATATCGTCGAGTACGCCTTTGGGGATGGATTCGATCTTCTTGCCGCCTCTTGCTTTGAGGTCGACAGCACGAAGTTGGTCGAGGCGGACCACGCCGCTGGTGAGGAGGCCGCAGCCAGTGAGCGAGACGGTGAACCCGGCGATCCGGGCGAACTCGCCGCCTTCCGTGATCGGGGCGACAATGGGCATCTGGCTAATCTTGTTGTAGATCTCGTTTGAGACGATGAGGACGTAGCGCTTGCCGCGCTGCTCGTGCCCTTTGGTTGGGTCAAGGTCGAGATGGTAGATGTCACCGGCCTTCACGGGAGTTCGTTGCCGGCTGCCGGCATGTCGAGCCACTCTCGATCAACGGGCGGCGTGGGCGCGGAGAGATCGCATTGTTTGGCGAGGTCGCGCAAGGTGTAGCGTTTTGGCTTCTTACTCTCGACAAGGAGACAGCCATTCTGCACGGTGATGCCGACCTCGGTGTTGACCTCGAAGTCGACCACCTCCAACAACGCCGGTGGAAGTGCCAACATGACCGATCCGCCGACTCTTCTTAAGTTCGTCGTATACATGGTGTCCTCTGCCGCGATTATATGCCTGTATAACGAACCGCTAAAAGCACCCCTTCTTTATTGCTACAATCTTGGTTTGAGCTGAGAGCGAGTGTATGGTGCGTTTTTCGACAGCGGGGGAGAGCCACGGCGAGAGTCTCGTCGCGCTGGTGAGCGGGCTGCCGGCCGGGGTGCCGGTGGACCAGGCGTTCGTCGACCGCGAGTTGTGGCGGCGGCAGCAGGGCTACGGCCGCGGCGGGCGGATGCGCATCGAGCGGGACACGGCGCACATCCTGAGTGGGGTGCGGCACGGCAAGACCATTGGATCGCCGATCGCGATGACGCTGGCGAATAACGACTGGAAAAACTGGGAGGAGATTCTGCCCGTCGGCGCGGGCGATGCGGAGCTGCACAAGGCGGTGAAGTCGCCGCGGCCGGGGCACGCGGACCTGGCGGGCTGCCTGAAGTACGACTTCCCCGATGCGCGCTACGTGCTCGAGCGGGCGAGTGCGCGGGAGAGCGCGGCGCGGGTAGCCTGCGGCGCGATGGCCAAGCTGCTGCTGCGCGAGCTAGGTATCGCCGTGGCGAGCCATGTGGTGCGTGTCGGGCGCGCAGAGCTGGACCGGCCCGCAACGTGGGATGAGATCGCGGCGCTTACCGAACGCGAGACCGTGCTGTTGAACTGCGTCGACGAGGCCAGCGAGGCGCGGATGAAGGCCGAGGTCGACAACGCGCTGCGCACGGGCGACACCATCGGCGGGGTGTTCGAGGTGGTGGTCCATAGGCTGCCGCCCGGCGTGGGCACGCACGTCAACTGGGACGAGCGTCTCGACGGGCTGCTGGCGCAGGCGGTGATGAGCCTGCAGGCGGTGAAGGCGGTCGAGCTGGGTCGTGGGGTGACCGCGGCGGAGTCGCTGGGGTCGGCCGTGCACGATGCGATCGGGTACGAGGGAGCGAACGGGCATACGCGGTTCTCGCGGGAGCAGAACAACGCCGGAGGCATTGAGGGTGGCATCTCGAACGGCGAGGACGTGGTGGTCCGAGGATATTTGAAGCCTATCTCGACCTTGCGGCGGCCGTTGGCATCTGTCAGTTTTGAGACACGCGAGACGGTGAAAGCCGCGTATGAGCGCAGCGACGTGTGTGTGGTTCCCGCGGCGGGCGTAGCGGCGGAGGCGATGGTCGCGTTGACAGTGGCGCGGCTGGTGGTGGAGAAGTTCGGCGGCGACTCGCTGCGGGAGATGCAGCGGAACTATAACGGTTATTGCGAACAGATTCGAGCGTACTGAGACGTGCCAGAGACAGCGACCAAGCCCGATGTAGCCCCCGTCTTCAAGCCGACGGGCAAGATCCACGAGGTGGTGAAGTACCCGCACCCGGTGCTGGCGAAGCGCGGCGAGGCGGTGACGGTATTCGACACCAAGCTAGATAAACTAGTGCGGGAGATGTTCGAGAGCATGTATGTGGCGCAGGGGATCGGACTGGCCGCGCCGCAAATCAACATCTCCAAGCGCATTGCTGTGGTGGATGTCAGCTTCCAGAAGAACCCGGAAGAGAAGATCGTTCTGATCAACCCGGAGGTCGTCGAGCGGGATGGCAGGCAGGTGGAGGAAGAGGGCTGCCTAAGTCTACCCGACAT
>CAXTWP010000363.1:0-3172 GCA_964247945.1 uncultured Acidobacteriaceae bacterium
CCGCGATCGTCGCCACGCCCACGCACGTCACGGTGGCCGTCCGCAGTCCGGCCAGGATCACGCTAGCGGCAAGCGGCAGCTCCACCTTGATGAGCCGCTGCGAAGGTGTCATCCCCAACGCGTTCGCCACATCGATCAGCGCCGGATCGACGCTCCCGATTCCAGCATAGGTGTTGCGCAGGATCGGCAGCAGCGCGTACCCGGTCAGTGCCAGGATAGCCAGCCGCGAGGCGTTCTCCCCAAGCCACGGCACTGGCAGCAGAAGCCCAAACAGCGCCAGACTTGGCACCGTCTGGACCACATTGGCCAGCGCAATCACCGGCCTCGCCAGCCGCGGCCGCCGCGTCAACAGAACTCCCAGCGGAAGACCGATCGCGGCCGCCAATCCCATTGCAAACAGCGTCAGCCAGAGATGCTCAAACGTCAGCCGCCCGATCTCCCACCCGTGCGCTCGTAAAAAGCTCATCAAGCCGGGACCGCCCGATGCACCGCCGCGACATAATCCTTCACCTCGGCAAGCTGCGAAGTAAGCACATCCTTCGCCGCAAGATCCGCGACTACAACGCCTTGATCTAAAAACACCACCCGCTCCGCCAGATACAGCGCCTCGTCCAGATCGTGCGTCACCAGCAGCACCGTCTTCTTCATCCGGGCGAACAGCTCACGCGCCATCGTCTGCATCTCCGCGCGGGTCAGCGGGTCAAGCGCGCCAAACGGCTCATCCATCAGCAACACGGCCGGATCGGTCGCCAGCGCCCGCGCCAGCCCCACCCGCTGCCGCTGCCCTCCGGAAAGCTGCCACGGATAGCGCCCGACGAACTCCGCTGCGCTCATCCCCACCTGGCTCAGTACCGCCTCCACTCGCGACACGATCGCCATGGCATCACTGCCAGCCACCTCCAGCGCTAGCCCCGCGTTCCGCCCCACCGTCATGTGCGGAAACAGACCCGTCTCCTGGATCACATAGCCGATCGACCGCCGCAGCGCCACCAGATCGTAAGCGTCCGTCGCTTTTTCCGCGACCAGCACCTCGCCCGCGGTCGGCATTACCAGCCCATTTACCATCCGCAGAAGTGTCGTCTTGCCGGACCCGCTCCGTCCCAGCAGCGCCGTCGTCGTCCCCTCTTTCAGACGCAAGGAGACATCCCGCAGCAGCAAGCGTCCATCCGGGAGGGCATAGCTCACACCCGCAAACGCAACGCCAGCCATAAGGCCTCAATTCCTGAACCAACCGGTGCCGGATGCATGCGCCTCATCCTTGCGCCCCTGCAAACGGTCGTCTATCGAGCGAAGCTCAATAACCCCTAAACCGCTGCCTCAGGAGCCGCCGAAGCGTCTTCCGGCACAGTCGGTGCTGCCTCAGAACCCGGCTGCTTCACCCGCACCACGGTAATCTTCTCAAAACCCTCCTTGAAGCTCGGCGGCCGCAGGCGCTCCGCCATCTTCTGCATGACTTCGTCCGTCACCTGGCGCTCACGCCTTGAGTTTCGCTCCATACAAACCGCCAGCGGCACGTCGAAGAAAACAGCCTGCACCTCATACTCAAAGCTCTTCGCCATCTTGATCCACTGCCGCCGCTCGTGCGGACTCAGGTTCGTCGCGTCCACATAGTTCCACGGCATCTTGGCGATCAGCCGAGCCCGCAGCAGGCTTCGCAGCGTCGAAAACACCAGCCCCTGGTATCTCTGGTCTGTGATGTCGTCGAACAGGATCGTCCGCAGCAGGTCGCTCGAGAGCGGCGTCACCCCCCGGCGCTTGTACCAGGTCGTCTTGCCCGAGCCCGGCAGCCCGATTGTCAGCACGACATAGCCGCGCGGCGACTTCTTCGTCACCGGTTCCAACTCCGCCGGCGGCGTCCCCAGACTCTCCGGCTGCGTCTCCATCACGACTCGGCTATCGACTGTCGGCGCAGGCAGAGAAGCGCTCCCGGCTTCCACTCTCGGAGGCTCGGAAACCGGCTGCTCGGCAGGCTCCTGTTTGGACGAAACTTCAAGCGCGGCGGGCGCTTCCGGATAGCTCGGCCGCAACGGTGCCTGCTGGTCGGCAGGAAGCTCCTGCCCAATCTTACCCGTGGACTCCGATTCATTCGGCCCACGGCGGGAACGTCGTCTCATCTGTTCGCGTATCCAATCGCGCAAATCGCGCATAGGCTGCTTATACCATCCGGGGAAGCGCGCCGCAAACCGGTCGCACCTCGTCCGATAACCCTTTTCGTCTTTGTCGTGCCGGTATCAGTCATCACCCATTCATCCGCGCATCGTACCGTCATCCTGAGGAAACGACATCATGGCAATCGAATCGGGGATCGACACCCAGCAACTGGACGCAATGCGGGCCGACTACAAGACGGCAGTCGCCGGCTGGATCACTTCCATTCAACGCGAAGCGGCGCTCACCTCGGACGACCATTCCGTCCTTCAAGTCGATGCCTGGGAACAGGCCGGCTTTCAGGAGGAGTCTTTCCGCAACCGGGCCAAGGCCGCCAAGAAGAAGTATGAGGAAGCCATCCGCTCAAAGCTCTACCACTTCGACGCCAAGTAGCAGGCGAAGACGCCCTGCGATCCTCCCACCGGGTGTGCTGAGGACGATTGTGCCCATTCCGGCGGCTTACCCAGCTATAGTTTTATAGTAGAAGTCAGCGCCCGGCACACTGGCCCATCACCCTCAAGGAGCACCACACAGCATGGCAGTTAAGGTAGGCATCAACGGCTTCGGCCGCATCGGCCGCAACGTCTTTCGCACCGCGCTCGGCAACCCGGACATCGATTTCGTCGACGTCAATGATCTCACCACCCCCGCCACGCTCGCCCATTTGCTCAAGTACGACTCCATCCTCGGTAATCTTAGCAAGAGATCTCCTCGACCGAGGACAGCATCATCGTCGACGGCAAAGCCATCAAGGTCTTCGCCGAGCGTGACCCCGCCAAACTCGATTGGGCCTCGGTCGGCGCGGAGATCATAGTCGAATCCACCGGCTTCTTCACCGACGCCACCAAGGCCAAGGCTCACCTCGGAGCCACAGTCAAGAAGGTCATCATCTCCGCTCCCGCCACCAACGAAGACTTGACCATCGTGCTTGGCGTCAATTCAGACAAGTACGACCCTGCCGCGCATCATGTCATCTCAAACGCCAGCTGCACCACCAATTGCCTCGCGCCCGTCGTCAAGGTGC
>CAXTWP010000364.1:0-3156 GCA_964247945.1 uncultured Acidobacteriaceae bacterium
GATATTGCCGCGAATCTCGACAAATTCCAGGTCCGGCCGCAGCGCCAGCAACTGAGCGCGGCGGCGAGGGCTGGTCGTCCCCACACGGCCGCCCTCGGGCAACGTATGCAGCGCCCAATACGGTTCGCACACCCACACATCGCGCGCGTCCGCCCGTTTGGGAATTGCCGCCAGCGTAAACTGCGGAGCCAGTTGTGTCGGCAGGTCTTTCAAGCTATGCACGGCTACATCAATGCGGCCAGCCTCCAGCGCCTCTTCAATCTCCTTGATGAAGATACCCTTGCCGTCAAGGTTCGGAGGCGGAACGAATCCCGGCTGCTGCATCCGGTCGCCGGTCGTGCGGATAATCTCCACCTCCGCCCGGTAGCCGGCGTCCCGCAACGCGTAAAGAACATGGTGGGCCTGCCAAAGCGCGAGCTGCGAGCCTCGCGAACCGATACGAATCGTAGAAGTCATTCTGCCTAGAATACTTCCTGCGCGGAGACTCTCTCGGAAAGCTCCGCAGCCTCTTCAACCATGTCCGGCCCTCCTGCATTGTGCACGCCCGGGTAACGCGCGCCATGCGCCATCAACTTCTCGATAGCTTCCCGGCTCTCGATACCGCCGCGAGCACCCACCGCCATGCAGTTCAACGCCGCCGCCGCGCAGGCGAAATCAAGCTGCCGTTCGAGCGTCCATCCTTGCAGCAGGCCGAAGATGAAACCCGCATGGAAGAGGTCCCCCGCTCCCGTCGAATCAAGCACCGGCACCTGGAACGCGGCCGCGTGATGCAGCCGCCGGCCGTCCCATGCCAGTACGCCGTCCTGCCCCAGCGTCGCGGCGGTCAGCCGGCAGCCGTACCGCCGCTGCATTCGTCGCAACGCCTGCCCCAGATTCGGTTCATCCATCAGTCGGCAAGGGAAATCCCGGCTCACAATCAGATAATCGATCCGTTCCAGCAGTTCATCTACGCCGGGATAAAGCTCGTCTAAATCGCCGATCACCGGAATCGCCGCCTCCCGCGCCCAACTCGCCGCAAGCGTCGCCGCCTCTGTGTCATAGCCGTCCAGGTGTAAGGCGCGGGCCTGCGTAATCCACTCCCGCTGCAGATCGCCTGGCCGCAGATCCAGCCGGTGGTCCCGCCGCCAAAGCACCGTCCGCTCACCCTCGCCGTCCACCAGGATCACCGACTGGCGGCTTCCGCAATCCGCTACCGGGACAATGCGCGCCTCCACGCCAACGTGCGCAAAGGCGTTATGGTGCAGCGCAGCGGCGGAGTCATCCCCCAGGCTGCCCACATACCGCGTCGAGAGACCCCATTGCTGGCAAGCCACCACAGCCGTGGCCACCTGGCCTCCCGGCCGTACCGTCATCGTGCTGAACTCTATCTTTGAGCCTTGCGTTGGAAAGTGCGTGAGCGGGATCACGGTATCGGTGGCGTTCAAGCCGACCCCAACCAGATCCACCAAAGGCGCGTTCATCATGCATTCACTCTATATCGTGACGCTCGGATGAGCGCTCCAACCTAAAGTGACGCTGCGGAGACTTCCACAGGTGCCACTCCTGCGCGCTCACTTGCGGACATATCTCGAACCGCCGTCCCCCGCCACGCCACAGCCGCCAGCACTCCCAGGCAAAGCGTCTCCGCATAGAATGCACCGCGGATCACCGTCCATCGTTGGAACCGGATCGCAATCTCATTCATCGCCAGCGGCCATACATTCAACAACCCTATCGGGATCAGTGCCAGCCCAACCCATAGTTTTCTCAGCCTGTGCGCCTCTTGCCAAAGCACCATCATCGGCACTGCCAGCAAGATTGAGTAGTGAGTCCATGCGATAGGCGCGCACATCGTTCCCGCCAGCAGCGCCATCATTGCCCCTAATGGCGGCCGCCCACGTTCCGCTCCACGATCAATCCATCCCCCGGCCGCCGTGATCGTCAACATAAGCGCCATGCACGCCATCCGCGGACCATTCGATAGCGGCAGCATATGGAACTGTCTTACCTCGCCCGGATACTTCAGCCCCATCCACCACGCCGCCACCGACTGGTTATTGAACGACACCAGCACGATCCGCGAGATCCGCCCCATGCCCTCCAGATACGTCACCATCAACCCGCGCCCAGTCACTAGCACCGTTCCGGCCGCGATCGCCGCGCTCCACAGGGCCGTGCTGGCCGCCGCCTTCCACCGCCGCGTCAGCAGCCAGTACACCATCAGCACCGCGGGTGTAATCTTCACCGCCGCCGCGCAGGCCAGCAGCAACCCCGCCCAGCCGAACCGCTTCCGCTCGGCCAGGATCAGGCTCGCCACCGTCAGCAGCAGGAAGAATACATGCGTCTGCATCAGCGACATCGCATACCGAAACGGCTCGCTAAACCACAGAAACACCACCGCCACACCCATCGCCACCGGGTTCCGCATCGCCGGTGCCCATGCCCACGCCACCAGCCACAGGCAGGCCACCAGCGACAGCATCATCCCCACCGCAAACAGGTGCTCAAACCTGGCAAAGCTCCCGCGACACATCGGCCGCAAGAGAAAAGCCCACAGCGGCGTCTGCACATAGGGGTGCAGGTAGCTTTCAAACCCGCCGAAATCCGCCTGAACCTGCCAGGCGTCGTCGTCACCCACGCCCGCGAAATCCTCCGGATCGTAGTCGTATAAATGCGCAGAGTTTCCCGTCGCCATCAACCGGCAGCCCACATACGACGACGCCAGGTCATCCCCCTGCGCGTTCCAGTAACGCACAACGCCGCACAGAAAGAAAACGGTCAGCGCGGCCAGCACGCTCCACTCCCGCGCCCGTCCTTCCACTCGCGCCAGCCGCATCGGCTCTCCAAAAGGTACGATGTTCAGATTCGCACACCAGCCTCATAGTCGCCTATGCGGCAATCGCAATCAGGAGCCTTCAATGAACCGCCGCCAAGCCGCAAAACTGATGGCCGCCACCCTGCTCACCCAACGCTTTCCCCACGCCGCGCCCGCGGTGGAGACGATTCGCTTCTCCTTCATGCTGTGGGCGCTCGCGCGCCAGGCTCCCTTTGACCGCTGCCTCGAGATCGTCGCGGAAGCCGGATACCGAGGCGTCGAACTCGTCGGCGAGTTCCAGAAGTGGTCACCCGACGAACGTCGGCGCATCCTCGCCCGCCTGCACTCCCTCAACTTGGTCA
>CAXTWP010000365.1:0-3152 GCA_964247945.1 uncultured Acidobacteriaceae bacterium
AACACGGCCTGCTGATGCTGGCGGGTGGCGGCATCTACCGGCTCGGCGATGCCTGGTACCCCGTCACCGCCGGCGACTTCATCTGGATGGCCCCTTTCTGCCCACAATGGTTCGGTGCGCTCGGAAAGACACCCGCCAAGTACCTCATCTATAAAGACTGCAATCGCAGTCCGCTACAGTAACGTAAGCAGAAGCCGCCATTTTCGTATGCCGAAGGCGCACGCTGTCCGGGAAGGAGGTCCCATGGAGTTCATCATCGACGAAGCGCGGCTGCTCGGCGAACTCCAGACCCTCGCCGGGTTCACCTCGGTTGAGCCGGACCCAAACGGCACCGCCGTCACACGGGTCGTCTTTACCCCGGACGATCTTCGCGCCCGCGGCTGGCTCAAGCAGCGAGCCGTCGATGCGGGTTTTCTCCTGCGCGAGGACGCGGTCGGCAACACCTTCATCCGCTGGCCCGGCCTGCACCCGGACCTGCCCGCCGTCGCCACCGGCTCGCACATCGACGCCATCCCCCATGCCGGCATGTACGACGGCACGGTCGGCGTCCTCGGTGGTCTCGAGGCCATGCGAGCGCTCCGCGAGAGCGGCTTCTTCGCGCGCCGGTCGATCGAACTGCTCCTGCTTACGTCGGAAGAGCCGACCCGCTTCGGCATCGGCTGTCTGGGAAGCCGGCTGATCGCCGGCGTCCTCGATCCCACCCGCGCCGACAGGCTGACGGACCTCACCAGCGAAACCGGCGCAAACCTCGCCGAGGTTCGCGCTGATGCGGGCTATACCGGCCCACTCGCCGAGGTACAGCTGCCCGAGGGCCACTATCACGCCTGGGTCGAACTCCACATTGAGCAAGGCCCGCTGCTCGAACGCGAGAAGATACCTATCGGCATTGTCACCGACATCGCCGCACCCGCCGGATACCGCTTTACCCTTACCGGTTTCGGTGGCCACGCCGGTGCGTTGCTGATGCCGGACCGCCGCGACGCCCTGTGCGCCGCAGCCGAGCTGATCCTTGCCATCGAACGCCAGACCTTGGCCGCCAACGCCGCGGCGGAAGGGGTCGACTCCGTGGCCACCGTCGGCGCGGCGCAAGTTTTTCCCGGCAACGTCAACGCCGTTCCCAGCCGCGTTACCCTGCAACTCGACATCCGGGACACCGACCCCGCCCGCCGCGAGTCCATCATGGAGGCCGTCCGGCGGGATGCCGACGACATCCGCCAACGCCGTAAGGTCGACATCATTGAAGAGTTTGTCAACGCCGACGAGCCCGCGCGATCGTCCCCGCATATCGTCCAGGTGCTCGAAATGATCTGCGCCGAGCTGGAAGTCACACCAAAAAAGATGGTCAGCCGCGCTTACCACGACTCCACCTTCATGGCGCGCATCGCGCCCATTGCCATGATCTTCATCCCCTGCCGCAACGGCGTCAGCCATCGGCCCGACGAGTACGCTTCGCCCGAGGACATCGTCCGCGGCACACACCTTCTTGCCCACGCGCTTGCCCGGCTGGCGTCGGAGTAGGCATCGAAGTAGGCATCGGAGTAATCATGGCCATCGAATCGATCAATCCCGCGAACGGCAAGCTCATCCGCAGCTTCGATCCGCTCACTCACGAGGCTCTTGAACAGAAGCTCGCTCTCGCCTGGCAGACCGCCTACGAGTACCGCCGCGTCTCGCTCGCCGACCGCACGCTCTGGATGCGCAAGCTCGCCGCCGTCCTGGAGGCTGACATCGACGACCTCGCGCGCACGATGACCGCCGAGATGGGCAAGACCTTCCAGGCCGCGCGCCAGGAGGCCCTCAAATGCGCCTCATGCTGCCGCTACTATGCTGAGAATGCCGCCGAGATCCTCGCGCCCGTCCCCATCGTCACCGAACACGGCAAGAGCTTCCTCCAGTGGGAGCCGACCGGCGTCATCCTCGCCGTCATGCCGTGGAACTTCCCCTTCTGGCAGGTCTTTCGCTTCCTTGTGCCGACGCTGATGGCCGGGAACGTCGGCCTGCTGAAGCATGCGCCCAGCGTCCCGCAATGCGCGCTGGAGATCGAAGCGCTGGTGCGCCGCGCCGGCTTCCCGCGCGGCGTGCTCCAGGCCCTTCTGATTGAGAACGAACAGACCGAGGCCGTCATCGCCGACCCGCGCATCGCCGGCGTTACCCTGACCGGCAGCGAGAAGGCGGGCAAGACCGTTGCCGCGTGGGCCGGCTGGCACACCAAGAAGTCCGTGCTGGAGCTCGGCGGCAGCGACCCGTTCATCGTCATGCCCTCCGGCAACCTAGCGGAAGCCGTCGAAATCGCCGCGCGCGCCCGCTGCGTCAACAACGGCCAATCCTGTATTGCCGCCAAGCGCTTCCTCATCCATGACGAGGTCTACGACCAGTTCGAGCCCGCCTTCGTCGCCGCCATGGAGGCCATGACGGTCGGCGATCCCATGCGCGACGAGACGGACATCGGCCCGCTCGCCAGCGTCCGCGCCCTGGAGACCCTGGAACGGCAGGTCGGAGACGCCGTCCGCGCCGGGGCCGAGGTTCTGACCGGCGGAGCGCGCATGATGGGTGACGGCTATTATTTTGAGCCCACCGTCCTCGCCAACCTGCCGCGCAGCGCGCCGGTCTACCGCGAGGAGATGTTTGGCCCTGTCGCTCAGCTCTTTCGCATCAAGGATATGGACGACGCCATCCACATCGCCAACGACACGCCTTTCGGCCTGGCCGCCTCCGTCTGGACCAATGACTCCGCCGAGCAGAACCGCTTCATCGCCGAGATCGACGCCGGGGCGGTCTTCGTCAACGTGATGGTCGCGAGCGACCCTCGGCTGCCCTTCGGCGGTACCAAGCATTCCGGCTACGGACGCGAACTCTCGGTCGCCGGGATGCGCGAGTTCATGAACGCCAAGACGGTCGTTGTGGCCTAACCGATAGCGTGGGTCGTAGAGGACTACCGACTTCTCTGCTAAAAGTTGAACGACAAGAACACCTGGAGGCGCTCCGGCGCTGAGTTGCTCGTATATGGGCCGCCGGCCAGTTGCAATGACTTGCCGAACGTGCCATTTCTGGCTGCGGTCAGCGTACCAACCGGGGTACTGTAGTCGTGGAAGTTGAACAGGTTCTGCGCCTGCGCTCCCAGCGATACGTTGTAGCGTCGCCCTGTGCTGCTC
>CAXTWP010000366.1:0-3125 GCA_964247945.1 uncultured Acidobacteriaceae bacterium
TGCTACAGCTAAAAGATCGCTTACAGACCAGGCGCATCGCGCCCCGGTGGACTGAGGGGTGGCTTGCAGAAACGTGTCTCTACTTGGAGACGACGCCGTCGTAGGTCAGCCACTGGTTGGGAGCGGCCGGATACCAGCCTCTGGAGAACTCGGAGTAGGTTTCTTCCATTTTTTTGCGCTGTTCCGCTTCGAGGCTGGTAAGGGCGCGGAAGTTAGTGCGGGCGGCGGCGCTGTTCAACCGAAACTGCACCCCGGACAGGGGGTCTACGCCGTCGAAGATGCGCCGCGGCAGCTGCACGGCGAAGACGATGTCCTGTGGCGCGATGCGACTGACACATTTCTCGTGGAACATCCATACGGTTTTTTTGTAGGCGGGATCGTTGGGTGCCTGGCCTCGCTCTTCGGCGAGCCTTTTCTGGAGATAGTAGGTGTTCCAACCAACCTTGATGAGGACGCAGTACGCCCAGGAGTAGGTGACGGGTTTGGAGAGCGGAAAGAAGGCGGACCCGCGAATATCGCGCGCGACGCAGACGGTGGTGTCGAGGTCGACGTCCTTGAATGCCTCCTGGGGGCGCCAGATGGGCGCGGTGGCGCTGACGCGCGGGGAGAAGCCGTCCTTCATCATGGTGTCGGGGTCACGGTCGTCTCCGCGCCAGCCGATCTGCTTGATGCCGACCCAGTTCTTGGCGACGTGCGTGTTGAACTCGCCCTCCTGCGCTGCGCCCGGTTGCACCGCGATGCTGCGCACCTCCTGGTAGTAGTCCATCTCCGGTTTCAGTCCCTTGGCGACGTTTAGCTGGGTGCCCATCTTGGCGGCCAGGTCGGACATACCCGGGTCGCCGGGGTATTTGTCCTTAACCCACCGCTGCATAAAGTTGCGGACGAAAAAGAGCTTCCAGTCCCCGGCGCGGTTGGCGGGGGCAGGAATCAGCGAACAGAGCCAGTTCAGCGCCGCGGCGGAGTCGCTCAGGGTTGCCTTCAGCGCCGGGGGCATCAGGTCTTTGTACTCGGCCTTGGTCGCCAGCGCCCAGGCCATCTCGTTCACGCCGCCGCTCTTGTTGTAGTTGACGAGAATCTGCTTGGTGGCCTGGTCGAGAGGCTGAAAGGAATCGAAGATGCTCGGCATGGGTTCTCCTGCGACTATCTTTATGGAAGGAATTGGGGCCGGGCTTACGGACATAATGTATACCAGGCACCGGATCGTTTCAACCCACTAGGTCGCAAGGCCGGGGCGTCGATGGTTCGGGCGGCGTTCACAGCATCGATGGCGCGCTGCGGATACACTGGGCGTGCGCGTGGCAGCGCAGAGGAGAAGGAAGCGAATGGCGGAACAGGTTGCAGGATTGATGGAGCGCGGGGCGTGGAAGGCATTGCAGGCGCACTATGAACGGGTCGGCGCGACAACGCTGCGGGCGATGTTCGATGCGGACCCGTCGCGTGGAACACGCTACACGGCGGAAGCGGCGGGGATCTTTCTCGACTATTCGAAAAACCGGGTGAACGACGAGACGCTGAGCTTGCTGGTGCAGCTGGCGAAGGAGTCCGGGCTGCGGGCGCGGACGGAGGCGATGTTTACCGGGGAGAAGATCAACGTCACCGAAGGAAGGGCAGTGCTGCATGTGGCGTTGCGCGCGCCGGCGACGGAGAAGATCGTGGTGGACGGCGAGGATGTGGTGCCGCAGGTCCATGCGGTGCTGGACAAGATGAGCGGGTTCGCGGACCGGGTGCGGGCGGGGGTGTGGAAGGGGCACACCGGCAAGCGGATCAGGAATGTGGTGAATATTGGGATCGGCGGGTCGGACCTGGGGCCGGTGATGGCGTATGAGGCGCTTCGGCACTACAGCCAGCGCGACCTGACCTTTCGGTTTGTGTCGAATGTGGACGGGACGGATTTTATGGAGGCGACGCTCGACCTGGACCCGGCCGAGACGCTGTTTCTGGTGGCTTCGAAGACGTTTACGACGCAGGAGACGATGACGAACGCGCACTCGGCGCGGGATTGGACTTTGAAGGGACTGGGCGGGGATGAGAGCGCCATTGCCAAGCATTTTGTGGCGATCTCGACGAACGCGAAGGAGGTGGCGAAGTTCGGGATCGATACGGAGAATATGTTCGGGTTCTGGGACTGGGTGGGCGGACGGTACTCGATGGATTCGGCGATCGGCTTGTCGACGATGCTCGCTATCGGTCCGGAGAACTTTCGAGCGATGCTGCACGGGTTTCACCAGATGGATGTGCACTTCCGGACGGCGCCGCTGGAGCAGAACCTGCCCGCGCTGATGGGGCTGCTGACGGTCTGGTATACGGACTTTTTCGACGCGCAGACCGTGGCGGTGCTGCCGTACGAGCAGTATCTGAAGCGGTTTCCGGCGTACCTGCAACAACTGACGATGGAGTCGAACGGCAAGCATGTGACGCTTGACGGCAAGCACGTGACGTATGCGACGGGGCCGGTGTATTGGGGCGAGCCGGGGACGAACGGGCAGCACTCGTTCTACCAACTGATCCACCAGGGAACGCGGCTGATTCCGTGCGACTTTATCGGGTTCTACACGTCGCTGAACCCGCTGGGGCGGCACCACGACATCCTGATGGCGAACGTGTTCGCGCAGGCGGAGGCGCTGGCGTTCGGCAAAACGGCGGAGGAGGTGAAGGCGGAGGGGGTGGCGGAAGCGCTGGTGCCGCATAAGGTCTTTGAGGGGAATCGGCCGTCCAATGTGATATTGGCCGATGTGCTGACGCCGGAGGTGCTGGGAAAGCTGATCGCGCTGTATGAGCATGCGGTGTTTACGCAGGGTGTGGTGTGGGGGATCGACTCATTCGATCAATGGGGCGTGGAGCTGGGTAAGGTGCTGGCTACGCGCATTCTAGGCGAGATTGAAAGCGCAAGCGAACTCAAGCACGACATCTCCACCAACGCGCTGATCACGCGGTATCGGGCGGGTAAGTAGTCACGGAGACGTTACAAGCAGGCGAGGATGGCGGCGGGCTCGGGGCGGACGCGGGGGTCGGCGTGAGCCTCGGCGAAGGCGACGGTGCCGTTGGGTTGGATGAGGAAGGTGGCGGGGAGCGGGAGGCGGTAGCTGCTTTCGGTGGCGCGCTCGTAGGGCAGACCGGCGTTGTTG
>CAXTWP010000367.1:0-3101 GCA_964247945.1 uncultured Acidobacteriaceae bacterium
GATAAGGCGGTCGAAGCCGCCGTGCAGGCAGGGGCGGAGGTGATCGTACGGGGTGGACCTTCGAACGACCCCGCGCTTGCGGGCGGCGCGTTCGATCATCCGGCGCTGCTGGCCGTTACCGATTCCCGCCTGCTGATCGTGCAGCAGGAGACCTTCGGTCCGGTCCAAACCGTGCAGGTCTTTGACACCGAGGATGAAGCGGTCGAACTGGCCAATGACTCGGAGTACGGGCTGAATGCCTGCGTGTGGAGCCGCGATGTCGACATCCCCATGCGCGTGGCGCGGAGGCTGGAAGCAGGGCTGGTGACGATCAACGGATGGGCGAACATCGCGGTGGAGTTTGAGGAAGGCGGCTTCAAGGCCAGCGGCCTGGGCAGGTTGGGCGGTCTGGCTTCGATGGAAGACTTTCTTGAATATAAGCAGATTGCGCACACGTTTGCGGGAGGGCACCACTAATGCCTGCGATCGCTGAACCGACGATGACCGAAGCTGCCGTAGTGGACAAGGCCGGAGGAGAGTTCGTTCTTGAATCGATCGGGCTGTCCGCTCCGCGCAAAGACGAAGTGATTGTGGAGCTCGAAGCGTGCGGCATGTGTCATGCGGACCTTGCGGCGCGGGCCGGGACGATTCCCTTTCCGCTTCCGGCCGTTCTGGGGCACGAAGGCGCGGGGCGCGTGATTGAGACAGGCTCGGCCGTGAGCGATGTGGCTGTCGGCGACCGTGTTGTCGTCAGCTTTAGCTGGTGTGGGCACTGTTCGGCGTGCCAGGGTGGCGCACCGGTCTACTGCGCGGACTGGCCGCGGCTGAACCTGGTCGGCGGCTTTCGGGAAGACGGCTCGTCCACGTTGAGCCGTGCCGGCATGGCGCTTCACGGTCATTTCTTCGGTCAGTCGTCGTTTGCACGGCGCGTGGTTGCGGCGGCGCACTCGGTGGTCAAGGTTCCGGAAGAGGTTCCCGCGGCTGTTTTGGCACCGCTTGGCTGCGGTGTGCAGACCGGCGTCAGCGCTGTCACGACGGTGCTGCGGCCGGGGCCGGGGGCGCGCGTTGCGGTGTTCGGCGCGGGCGCGGTCGGGCTTTCGGCCGTCATGGGTCTGGGACTTACGGGTGCCACGCAGATCATCGCGGTCGACATCCACCCCGCGCGGCTGGCGCTGGCGCGCGAACTGGGCGCAACGGAGATGATTGACGCCCGCGATGGGGATGTTTGCGCCCGGATCGCCGAGCTGACGCGCGGAAACGGACTGAGCGGCGCGATCGAGACGAGCGGGAATCTGGGTTCTCTGCGCAATGCGATCGGCTCGCTGGGGTCAGCCGGAATGTGTGTCGTTGTTGGGGTTCCACGCGCGGGGGAGACGGCTTCTTTCGATGTGGTGAATCTGGTCGCTCGCGGACTGCGCATTGTGGGCACGAACCAGGGCGATGCCGTGCCGCGAACCTTTATTCCGCACCTGATCGAGCTTTACCGGCGGGGCCGCTTGCCGATCGAGAAGATCGTGACCTGCTTTCGCTTCGCGGATATCAATCAGGCCGCGGAGGCGTCGCTGAACGGCAGCGTGATCAAGCCGGTGCTGCTGATGTAAGTTCTCGCGCATGCTGGAGACTTCGCAAGATACGATTGCATACTTTCGAGCGCTTTACCCAACCAGGAGAGACACATGGCCGGCAAAATGAAGAAGATTATCCTTGAAGAGCACTTTTCCACTCCGGAAGCGGGCGCGTATGCCTCGCAGATCCTGAGTAATATCGATCCGACTTTTATCGAGTATGTGAAGCCCAGGCTCGGGGAGATCGGCGCGCTGCGCATTGAAGACATGGACAAGAACGGGATCGACCTGTCGGTCCTTTCCGTTACGACGCCCGCCGTCCAGATGGAGCCGGACGCCGGGAAGGCAGCCGACGGGGCGAAACAGTTGAACGATCTGCTGGCTGCACAGATCGAGCTCTACCCGACGCGGTTTGCGGGTTTTGCTACGCTGGCGTTGCAGGACTCGAACGGCGCGGCGGACGAACTGGAGCGCTGCGTCAAGCAGCTGGGTATGAAAGGCGCGCTGATCAATGGGCACGATAACGGCGAGTATCTGGATGAGCCGAAGTTCTTCCCCTTCTGGGAACGCGCCGAAGCGCTTGGCGTGCCGGTGTATTTGCATCCCGCCGACTCTCCGGTGCAGGCCAGCAATGAAAAGGATTATCCGGAGATGGCGAGCTGCGGTTGGGGCTGGACGCCCGAGACCGCGGGGCACGTGCTGCGGCTGATCTACGGCGGGGTGTTCGACCGTTTTCCGAAGACAACCCTGGTATTAGGGCACATGGGCGAGACGCTGCCGTACCTGCTGTGGCGTCTGGACAGCCGCTTCAAGATGATGCGGCATCGCTTTCCGATCGAGATGCTGCCCTCGGAGTACGTCAAGCGCAATGTTATGGTTACGACTTCCGGATCGTTTTCGGATGAGCCGCTGGTCTGCGCGATTTCAGCCCTGGGCTCCGACCGGGTGATGTTCTCTGTCGACTATCCTTACGAGTACACCCACGAAGCCGTGGAGTTCATCGACAAGGCTCCCATCAGCGAGACCGACCGGGAAAAGATCTGCCATGGTAACGCTGAGCGGCTACTGAAGCTTTGAAGCGGTTGCCTAATAGTGTGGAGCGAAGCGCGACATTCCTTCGGGAATGACAAACAAGAAACAAGTGCGTCTCCACACCGATCGCGACTTTGCCCCCAGCATCGCAGCCACACGAGCAAACCGTGTTGCATTACCAGCTCCCACGGGTAAGGGTCTATGGAAGAGAAGAAGTTTGATGTGATCGTTCTAGGCTACGGACCGGTAGGTCAAGTGCTGGCGTTGATGTTGGGGCAACAAGGTCGATCGGTCGCTGTGTGCGATCGCTGGCCCGAACGGTTTCCCCTGCCGCGCGCCGTTTGCATCGACCACGAGATTTACCGGGTTCTTGCGGCGAACGGGATGCGCGACGAGCTTCCCTCGATCAGTCACAAAGGGCCGAAGTACCAGTGGTTCAATGCTCTCTGGGAAGAGCTGCTGGTCATTGACTGGTCGGCGGAATCCATCTCGGGCGGTTCCGAGGTCAATTTCGTTCATCAGCCT
>CAXTWP010000368.1:0-1202 GCA_964247945.1 uncultured Acidobacteriaceae bacterium
CCCGAGTCCGCCCCATAGTAAACCGTATGCTTCGGTCCCTTCAGCACAAACGACGACCACAGCGTCTCGAATCGGTTCCCGAGCGCCCGCCCGGAGAAGTGCCGCGCCGGCAGCGCCGTGATGCGGCAATCCTCCACCGCTACGCTCTCGGTCCAGTCCAACTCCGTGATCCTCTCCGCCGCCACGTCGAACTCTTGCAGGACCGCGCCCACCCCCAGCGACGTGATCCATCGCGCGCCCGGCTGCAGCCGCGCCAACTCCCGGGTCGTCTTCTTTCCCAAATGATCGAAATGGTCATGCGAGAGAAGCACCCCATCCACCCGCGGCAGCTCCTCCAACCGCAGCGGCGGCGCAAAGAACCGCTTCGGCCCAAAAAACTCGACCGGCGAGGCACGCTCATCCCACACCGGATCGACCAGGATGCGTGTCCCGTCGATCTCGACCAGCATCGACGAGTGCCCCAACCACGTCACCCTCAGCCCGCTCACCGGAGGCGTCCCGTACACAGCCACATTCGTCCGAAACGGTCCGAGCGCCACCTTCGGCACACGCTCTTCCTTGCTCGATAGGTAGCGCGGCAGCACCTTTAAGATCGTGCCCAGCCCCCCAATCCTCACCGGCACCGGGTTCTCAAACTTCTTGCCCGTCTTCCGCGCCCGCCTGAGCCATGTGCTTTTCGTCGTCAGAAAGCCGCCCTCATCGCGCCACCTTCACCGATCCGACAACAACATCCTGGTGTCGTGCCGCCGTCGCCTCGTCGGCGTAGAACGCCGCGATCTCCGCCGCGTACCGCTGCTCCACCACGCGCCGTTTCAGCTTCATGCTCGGCGTCAGACTCCCGTCTTCCACACTCCACTCCTCGCCGACAACCGCCACCCGCTTTATGCTCTCAAACGGCGGCAGCCCGGCATTCACCTCATCCACAATCTCCTTATACAGGGCCGTCACCTTCGGCTCACGCACCAGCGCGTGATGGTCGGCCACCGCCAACCCCTGGTCCTTCGCCCACACCTCCAGCGCCGCAAAATTCGGCGAGATCAGCACGCACGCAAACTTGTGCTTGTCTCCCACCATCGCCGCCTGCGAGACCAGCATGTGCGCCTTCAGCTTGTTCTCGATCGGCTGCGGCGCAATCTGCTTCCCGCCGCTCGTCTTCAGCAGCTCCTTCTTCCGGTCGGTAATCGACAGAAATCCGTCTTCGT
>CAXTWP010000368.1:1212-3094 GCA_964247945.1 uncultured Acidobacteriaceae bacterium
CGTCGATCCCGCCGATGTCCCCCGTCTTGAACCACCCGTCCGGCGTGAATGCCTCCTTCGTCGCCTCCGGCTTCCGCCAGTAGCTCGCAAAGACTGAAGGCCCACGCACCTCCAACTCTCCATCCATGGCAAACCGGCACTCCACGTTGGCCAGCCTTCGGCCCACCGTTCCAATCTTGTATGCATTGGGATAGTTCACCGCGATCACGGGTGAGGTCTCCGTCAGCCCGTATCCCTCCATAATGCGAATCCCCACATCCGCATACCAGCCCGCCGTATCCATCCCCAGCGGCGCGCCGCCCGAGATAAACAAAGTGACCCGCCCGCCAAACGCCCCGAGGATCTTCGAGAAAACCAGCTTGTTCGCCACCTTCCACAACGGCGACCTCGGCTTGTGGCCCGCCAGAATCTCCGCCCGGTGCTTTCGGCCGACCTTCAGCGCCCACATGAAGATCTTCGTCTTCAACCCCGCCCCGGCCGATTTACTCTCCACAGCGTGGCGTATCTTCTCGTATACGCGCGGCACTCCCAGCACAATGGTCGGCCGTATTGCCTGCATGGCCGCCGCAATCTGGTCGAACTTCGGGCAGTACGCCAGCTGCACCTCTTGCGCCATCATCGCGTAGTCCGTATGCCGCGACGTCACATGCGACAACGCCAGAAACGAGATGCAGCTATCCGCTTCGTTGAAGCCCATCGGACCCGTCGAAAGGCGAAGATTGCTCGCCAGGTTGCCATGCGTCAGCATTACGCCCTTCGGCTCACCGGTGGTACCCGAGGTATAGATGATCGTCGCCAGGTCCTCCGGCTGGACCGACGCCATGAGCGCGTCGAACTTCGGATCAGCGGCTTTCCTCTCCTCCGATCCGGCCATCAATGCGGCGAAGCTCTCCGCGCCCGCAAACTCCCCCACATCCATCACCACCACATGGGTCAGGTCCGGCAACTCCCCCGCCGGCGCGATCTTCGCGTACTGCTCGGCCGACGAGACGACCGCCACCTTCGCTCCCGAGTCCCGCAGCATGTAGCCAAGCTGTTCCGTAGTCAGCGTCGGATACAGCGGCACGTCCACCGCGCCCATGGCCAGCACCGCAAAATCCGTCACCGCCCACTCCCACCGGTTTTCAGCAACAATCGCCACCCGATCGCCCTTCGCCACGCCCCAGCCCGCCAGCGCCTCCGCCAGCGCCCGCACCCGCCCGTAAAGCTCAGCCGAGGAGATCGGCTGCCACGTCCCGGCGGCGTCCTTGCCCCGCATCACCGTCTGCTCGCCGCGCTTCACCACCCGGCCCAGCACGTCGTTTACGGTCGCTATATTCAGAATCATTGCGTCACCTCACTTGCAAAAGCCGCCGGCGATCACTTTGCCGCGATACCGTTCAGCAGCACATCGATGACCTGCGCAGCAGTCGCCTTTGCATCATAGACCCGACCGGTAAACACCGACGAACTCAGCAACTCGTCAATCGCCCCGAACATGCAGTGTGCCACAATCCCGTCTGAAACGTCCTTGCGAAACACACCTTCCGCCTGCCCGCGCCGCACCACCTCGCGGACAAGCTGGATATACGTAACCAGATGCCGGTGCGAAAACTCCGCAATAAACTTCGCGCTCTGCCGCAACTCCGTCTGCATCAGGATCGCCATTGATCGATTGGTCGTGCTCGTTTCGAGATGCGCCCGCGCGATCCCTTCCAGCTGCGCCCGCGGATCGCGCTCCACCGCCATCAACTCCATCACCTCGCGCCGGAACCGCCCCAGGTTGCGGTCGATCGCCGTCCGCAAAATATCGTCCTTGCTCTTGAAGTAGAGATACACAGTCCCATCCGCCACCCCCGCCCGCGCGGCAATCGCGCTCACCGGCGAGTGGAAGTACCCCCGC
>CAXTWP010000369.1:0-2713 GCA_964247945.1 uncultured Acidobacteriaceae bacterium
TTAGCTGCCTATAACGGCTCGATTCCACCAGTGCATTATGGAAGGCGCGATAGCTGATGTTGCTGAAGTGCGCGTTGTACAAATCCAAATCGTAAAGGCGCTGCGGAATAGTGAGCGGTGTGGCGCTCTCGTGGGATTGCATCTTTTTGACTCCCGTCCTAGAAACGAAAATGCCGACTGCGATCAGCGGGGCGTGGGCGAAAATATGCGATTGTGCGTAGCGGTCAGGCTAGAAGCATCATCCCCTTTCGGGTTTTCATGGCCGCTTCCAGTTCCAGCTGCTTCTTCTTGTCGGACTTGCTCGACGCAAAGAGGACGACGAAGAAGGCGAAGAGCAGCGTGATGAAGTCGGCATAGGAGACCAGCCAGCGCTCGTGGTTTACGTGCTCGGGGTGCTTTTTCTTGCTCATGCCGCGGCCTCCGCTACTTTCGGTGCGCCTTTGGCCCCGGCCTCATGCTTGGTCTCGAAGAGGAACGTCTTGAGCTTGGTCTCGATCATGCGCGGGTTCATGCCTTCCAGGATGGAGATGACGCCTTCGAGCATCATCTCCTTCACCATGGTCTCTTCGCGGTGGCGGAACTTGAGCTTGCCGGCGGCGGGCAGGCAGACCAGGTTGGCGAAGGCCACGCCATAGATGGTCGCGACGAAGGCGGTGGCGATGCCCTTGCCGACCTCGTCGATGTTTTCAAGATTCTTCATGACCTGGATCAGGCCGATGACCGCGCCGATGATGCCGACCGTGGGAGCGTAGCCCCCGGCGGCCTCGAAGACAGCAGGAATTTTCTCCTCGATCTCGGATTTGTTCTCAAGCTCAAGCTGCATAATCTTGCGGACTTCATTCGGCTCGGTACCATCGACCGCGAGCATAAGCGCCTGCTTGAGGAAGGGGTCTTCGATGGTATTGAGCTCGGAGTCGAGCGAGATAATACCGCTCTTGCGGGCCTTGTTGGCGAACCCGACAATCTGCGTCAGCACCGCTTCACCGTTCGATCCCTTGTGCAGGAAGACCTTGGTGACATGCTTAAGCGCCGCCATGAAGATGCTCATGGGGAACTGCAGCATGACCGCGCCAGTGGTGCCGCCGATGACGATCATGGCGGCCGTCGGCTTAATGATGTCGCCGATCTGCCCGCCTTCGATCAACATGCCGGCAAGAATGCCGATGACTGCGAGCGCGATGCCGGCAATGCTTGCTATGTCCATGGTCCGGTCCTTTAACGAAGCTTGATTGAGAAGACGGGTTGCAAAAGGCTACTGTTCCTGGTCGTGCTGGTGCAGCCGTGCCTCTTCGCCGGCGATATAGGCCGTAGCGCAGGCGAGCGGGCCGGTGCATTCCGGCCACGCGCGGCGAAGGCCCTCGGCACGGTACTCCATGCAGCATTGCTGGACCTGTTCGCAGGTCTCGAGAACGATCAGCTTCTCCCCGGTAATCAGCGTGAGCACGGTGTCGGGAGAGGCCTCGGCATACTTAATAAGGTCTGAGTTGACGGTGATGCTATGGCCGTTGAGCCGCGTCAGTACAATCATGGTTGCTTCCTTCCCTTCACTCATCGACTAGAAAGCCCACATTCAATAGAGCGAAGTTTGGAACGCGAAGTGCTCTCTAGGTGCCGAGACTTGACGGAAAACCTGGGTTGTGGCTAATGCGCGGCGAGGGTACGCCGATGAGGTGTGGGAACGCGGCGCCTAACGCCCAACCGGAATCAGGAACCTCCACCTGGAAACGCTGGTGGCACTCCAGGAGACCGGCGACGGGACAGGGACGCGGTACTTCAAACCGTCACACACAGGAGCGATCCACATGTCCTTGGGCATTCTCAATAACGTTTCCGCCATCTACGCGGAGAACAATCTCAACAATACGCAGGCGAGCTTGCAGAGCGTTCTGCAGCAGCTCTCCTCCGGCGCGCGCATCAACAGCGGAGCGGACGACGCCGCCGGCCTGGCGATCGCGAATGGTCTCAAGTCCAATGAGAACGCCCTTACGCAGTCGGCGCAGAACGCTGCGGACGGCATCGGCTTGCTCAGCACGGCGGACGGCGCTCTCTCCCAGGTCACCAACCTGCTCGATCGCGCCGTGACGCTGGCGACGGAAGCGGCGAACGGCACCCTGAGCACCGCCCAAGTCAGCTCCGCCAACCAGGAGTACCAGAGCATCCTGAACGAGGTCGGCAACATCGGCAGCACCACCAACTTCAACGGGGTGTCGGTCTTCTCCGCCAACGCGACGCAGTTCTATGTCGGCGACGGTACGGCGACCGGTGCAAATATCTTCAGCGACGCCGTCGGCGCGTTGACCACCAGCAACGTGGGCCAGAGCGCACCGGCCGCCGCCGCGGCGATCGCCACCATCACCCCCTCGATCGCTACGTCCGTGGTGACCCTCACCTTCGCCAAGCCGACCGACACGGTTTCGGGCACGTTGTCGCTGACCGATGCCACGGCATCGAGCACGATCGCCACCACCTTCGCCGCGGGAACGACCTTTGCGCAGGCCGCTTCGCAGCTGCAGAACATCTACGGCGGGTCGTACACGGTCGCTCAGAACGCCGCGACCGGCGTCATTACCCTCACCGACATCGCAGGCAACACGGTCACCAATCCCACCAGCTCCACCTTGTCCGACTTCCAGGGCACGGCACCAGTTACGGTGGCCACTGCCGGCGCGGTCACAACCGGCGCGGGTACCACCAGCTCCTCGATTCTGAGCGC
>CAXTWP010000369.1:2723-3084 GCA_964247945.1 uncultured Acidobacteriaceae bacterium
GGTGGCGTCACCGCGAGTCTGTCGATCACGTTGAACAACTCTACGCTGGCCAACGCGGTCTCTTTGATCAACGGAACGGCGTCTTTCCAGGCGGCCGGTGTCGTCGCCAGCATCTCGGGCGGCAACGCGCTCAAGCTGACCGGTCCGGCGCAGGTCGGTGCGGCCACGTACACCTTGACAGCTACCCCGGTCAACCTGGTCGACGCTCCCGCGGCGGCAACCCCGAGCGTGGGAACTGACCTGTCCGGCACGACCATCTCCACCGCCGGCGCATCGAATCTGCTCACCTCGATCAACTCGGCGATCGCGAACGTCTCCTATCAGCGCGGCATCATCGGCGCGGATAGCAACCAACTGACGG